>JBGAWA010000117.1:0-11175 GCA_044227805.1 Chitinophagales bacterium
GCCGGCAGTGCCAATCAGCGCTTCCACTAATTGATTGATCGCCACCTTGTCCAAAGGCTGCAGAAATAATTCATTGTAATGAGCGCCTTCCTTACGCAGCTGCTCCATGGCCAATGAAAGCGGATGCAGTTTGTCTACCTCATTGTGGCGATAGGCTCCAATCAGCATCAGGTATTGCGCATCTTCGGTTTTAGCAAGGTTCTGTATGAGCGAAACAGATGCACCATCGGCCCACTGAAGATCATCAAGTGACAGCACGAGCGGCCGCTTATCAGCAATAAAGGCCAGCACGAAATTGCGGAAGCTCTGGTTAAACCGGTTCTGTGACTCGGCCGGCGACAACGCATCTGCCATCGGTTGTTTGCCAATGATCAGTTCAAGTTCAGGGATGACATTAATCACCACGGAACCATTTGTCTGCAAGGCATCCGTCAGAATTTTCTTCCAGCTATCCAACATATCAGCCGGAGCAGACAGTATCTCATCAATCAGCTTTTTAAAAGCCTGGATAAAAGCACTGTAAGGAATGTTGCGCTGCAACTCTTCAAATTTTCCCGACAGGAATAAACCTTGCCTGCTGGCAATTGGCTTTTGTATCTCATTGATCAGCGCAGATTTTCCGATACCGGAATAACCCGTGATAAAAATCACTTCACGGTTACCTGCCGCCACGCTTTCAAAGGCAATCAGCAAGCGCTCAATATCCTTTTCGCGGCCAAATAGTTTTTGTGAAACCTGGAACTTTCCTGAGAAATCATTTTGCCCCGGCAGAAATGTGCTGATAGCATTACCGGCCTCCCACTCCGATTTGCAGCGTACCAGATCCAATTGCAACCCAAGCGCTGACTGATACCGATCTTCAGCATTTTTTGAAAGCAGCTTCAGGATGATAGCTGAAATGGCCGCCGGTATTTGAGCATTCACTATGGTGGGTGAATCCGGTATGCGGGCAATATGGTTGTAGATAATCTTGAGCCGGTCATCGGTACGGAAAGGATTGATGCCGGTGAGCAGTTCATAAAATACAACACCGAGCGAATAGAAATCTGTCCGGTAATCAATAGACCGGTTCATCCGCCCGGTTTGTTCGGGCGAATAATATTCAAGCGAAGTATTGAAAAATCCAAAATTGGCGAGCTGCTGATTTTCAGAGGTCAGGCGTGATGCAAACCCAAATTCAGTGAGGGTTACATTTTGAGCAGTTTCATCAAAATAAACACTGTTGCAGGAAATATTTTTATGCGTGATGTTCTGCCCATGAATATGCTTGATTATTTCAGAAAGATGCAGGGCGATGGACAAAAAGAGCTCAAAGGATACTTTTTCAGTGGTATATCTTGAAAATGGCCGGCCCGGATCATATTGAAAAAGTACGGCCGGCCGGTTGTTAAAGCGGGTAAACTCAATGGGCCTGGGAACACCTGTGTTATTCAGTGACTGCGTAATCTCCATCTCATTTTTAAGATAGGCTATCTTATGCAATGGTGGAGATTCCTCGGCAGTAACCTTAGCGGTTAACAGGCTGCCATCTTTCCTGTTAAGAACTTTATAGGAGACAAAGCCTGACTGCGCCGTAATCGTTTCCAGTATCTCCAGTTCCTCTTCATTCATGATGACAGATTAATTTATGCCTGCGCCGCATTTAATTTGTTCTGACGGTTCACCAGGTAAAGGTAGAAGCCATCCAAAATAAAGCAAATGATGCACATTGCAATAGGGAAATAGGCCTGCGGTGAATGTGAAACGATATACGCTGTAAAGAACACATCGGTAGCAATCATTCTTGCCAGCCCTATGCTGAAACTGAATTTCTGATTGGGCAGGTTGAGCACCATCTGAATGCATAAGGCAGATTGAAGGACATTGAGAATCATGGCGCTGTTGAATCCCATGGCAAGATCATAACCTGCCTTGGTATAAAAATAATTGAGCACGGCAAACATAGCCACCGCTGCCAGTGCAAACGGACGGAAGTGTTTTTGGACCAAGGCAGAATTAAACTGTACGGCACCATACCGTAGCGCGGAATACAACATAAACATATCAAGAAAATTTCCAAACCGCCAGAACCATAAAAGGTAGGGGCCGCCAAAATCAAGTTTGAAAATAAAGCCCCATAAAAATTCCCATGGCACATTGGCACAGATCACGATCACCGGAAACTCCACCGATTTATAGACGATTATCTTTCTGACCACCAGAATATAGGTGATAACCCAAAAAGTAGCCCCGATGTAATACATCAGCAACTCAAAGAAGGTGTAGTTTTCACTGGTGAAGAGGGAATGTATCATAGCCGGGAAAATTTATCTGGAAGAAATGACCTCATGCGATGCAGCGGCAGTTACCGCTTTAGCCTGCTGTATCCGCATCACAAATAATAAGACATAAGCTACATCGAGCACCAGGACAATAGCGGCCAGAACATGTACATAAGCAAAATGCCGGTAGTGTATCCACACAAAAAAATTCATAAAGAGGTCACCGGTCATGCGCGTCCAGGCTGCTGTAAAGGAAAAATCTTTGTGCTCATTATGAGAAAGAAACAACAATATGTAAAGCAGCGACATGGCCACCGTGAGTACATAGGCGGAGGTAGCTCCAATACTGGTATCCTGGTGATCGAGCCCGAAAAAATAAAGGGTGATACCCCAGCAAAGTGTGTTGAAGACGAAGAGTGGTTTCCAGTACCTGGTTACGAGACCAATTTTAGTTTGTAAATGGCCCTTTGTAAACACCTGATAGAAGATAAAGACATCCATAAAAAACCAGATCTTGAACCCCCAGGCAAAGACGGCGCCCATATCTGTTGGAAAGATCCATCCGCGAACAAATTCCCAGGCGATATTGGCTGCAGCCGCCATCATGGGCATTTCAATAAAATTTCTCCTGATTGAATTACGGATGATGTTATAATATGCCACGCACCAGAAAACCGTGCCGATGAGTACCAGCAGCATATCGAGACCTGAATACCTGGAAACACTCATATACTGATCCAGCCAGTTCAGCTCATCATATAGTGCGCCATCGTGAAAGAAATCAGTGATTATGGAATTGATGTTGCTTAGAATCATTTTTACCCCCTTGAAATATTTATTGTTTGTCAGGTTCCTTTTTGATCAGCTCCGATGTTCCAGTTGTCGCGCAGTGACGGCGGAATAAAGAAGTACACCTTTTTACCATCGTTGTAGGTGCTGATAAATCCCTGCATCAGCAATTTGCCTGCGATGGAGGCGATCCGGCGTAAAATCGGATTTCTCGAAAAGAATCTCTCTATTAAATGAAACAACCACTGCAGTCTTCCTGGCAGCCTTTCCGCCAGCCTGTTTTTGAATTCCCTGATTCCAAGGAGATTGCTCACTTCATCACCAATCAGGAATCGCATCAGGTCTTCTACAACGCCATCCATGGTATGAAAAGGAATCGTGCTTTCGGTGAAGTCAATACAGGCTTGCGTAAGCTCCACTCCTTCCGGCGATTTGCCTTTGTTACGATCCAGTATCTGGTGTCCGAGTGCCCTGGCCTCATCAGGTGTTTCCGGCAGCAAATCAGGATTGACGCCCATGAAGTGACCGGCCACGCGCCAGCAATAATAAAATGCTTTTTCCTCTTCTGCTGAAAGAGACACGCCCAAGGTGATGAGTCCTTCTATTACGAGTGCAGAAAAGGACAAAAGTGTTCCGCACATATCTTCCTGGTTGATGGGCTCACCATACTGTTCGGCATCCCATCCTTCCGGCCTGTTTTTCAGAAAGTAACGGATAGCAGCATGTATCAGCCTCACTTTTTGTGATGAGCGGATACCACGACCATCGCTGCTGAGTAATCCTCCGGGCGACATCACATTTATCACATACTGAGAAGTCTCCATCAACCGACGTTTCAGTGTATCAAGCGAACGGATTCTATCACTGCCCGGAGCTTCCATTAGCCTTCCGGTTTCATACAGCACTTTAGCACCACGCACGCAGGAATAGCATTCAGGCAGTGATTTACAAAGCAGTAATAACGCGATCTCCGGTCCATGATCGCTGTATACTCTTTCCCCTCTCCTGATCAGCTCACGTCCTTCTTCATTATCAGCCCAGGCAGGCAACTTTGAGGTGACATTAAAGTATTCCATAACTTCTGCGGGAAGGCCTTCCGGCACCTGATCGTTATGGATGAGTGCCATAAAAACAGTATTCACAATATTTTCTTCACCCTCGCTGATTATTTTCTTTACCACTTCATCAGCCACAGGATCCATCACGGATCTGCGCGCTTCGAGGTCAATACCATTCCAAAAGTTAATATTCTTTGTAACCGCCATAGTAATTTAATTTCAGTGAAAACAACTTGAATTACCTTTTGATTATTTTTTCACAGCAATTGCCAGGCGCCTGCAGCAGATGCCCATAATCGCTGTACATTAAATCCTGGTCACAAAAAAGGAAATGTTTTCAGCATTACTGCACACCTCGAGAGGTAAAGGGGTTGCTGGAAAGAAAGGTAGTAAAAGGATTTATAATTGCCGGACAGAATTTAATCATGATTTTTCACTTGAAGACTTTGGCCAAGTTGTGATGCAGTGTTGCAAAGGCAAGTAGCCAATGTTGTTTCGCATCGTCAGATGTCGGTTTATCCGCGTGGACCTGATACAAGGGCATTACCATGATGCCGCGTAATGCTGACTTCAGGATTTGCCATATAGGCGAAACAGATTTTGTTATGCATCTTTACTGCGGTCAAAAGCTGAATGAACACTGCCCTATTAAGATTACTGAATATCAAACCTTCTGAAGCCTGGCTGGTTCGCAACCTGTTTTTCCTGCAGTTGTTTCAGAGTATCGGCATTGCCATGCTTTTAACTTTATCGAACACGCTTTTCCTTGCCAAGTTTAATGTAGATGAATTACCCAAAGTATACATTTTGTCGGCTTTGGTTTTGTTGATCGTAAATTATGTGTATGCCAAACTAGAACACAAGTTGCCTATTCAGCGGCTCATCCTTTATATTCTGATTACCGCCGCACTTTCTATTCTTGCCATTCGCGTCCTGATTTATTCTGTTGAATATAGCTATGCCCCTGTCGTGCTGCTGATTTGGTACCAGGTTGTTTACCTGTTATGCAGCAATTCTTTCTGGGGTTTTGCGGCGCAGGTTTTCGATGTGCGCGAAAGCAAACGGACCTTCAGTATCCTGAGTGCCGGTGATACACCTGCCAAACTACTTGGTTACTTGTCCATTTCAGCGCTTTCAGGTGTAGTGGGAATCAGCAATTTCTTATTTATTTCCACCCTCTGCTTCCTGATTTCCTACCTGTTTATGCAACGGATCATCCGGTCGAAGAGGGTTGATTTCATCAAGCTGGCGCATCACGTAGTACACAAAGAGACATCGCATGCTATTAAGCCGCCAGGGCCAAGGGAAATACTGAAAGGCATTTTTGGCAATCAGCTCATTTTGCTGATATCGATCCTTTCATTTATCGTAGTGGCATCACTAACTGTTATAGATTTTACTTTTCTCAGCGATGTAAAGCTGAAGTTTAAAAATGATGTGATGCTGCTCACATTTCTCGCTAACTTTTTTGCCATCGGGAGATTGTTTGCCATACTTGCGAAAATCACGCTGACCAGCCGCATTGAGCAGAAGTTAGGTATTAAAAAATCACTGCTGATACTGCCAGTCCTCTTAATCTCCTTCACCATTTTTGTTTTGATCAGTAAAAAAATGGAAGGTGATTTCACTTTTTATCTCTATGTATTCGGCAGCATGGTGTTGATCACGGAAGTTTTGAAATCGGTACTGCAGGATCCGCTGATACTGGTCCTTTTTCAGCCCCTGCAGCCCTTGCTCCGGCTGAAAGGGCACCTGATTTCAAAAGGCATTCTTGCGCCGCTGGGCCTGCTGTCTGCCGGTATTTTTATTTATGCCAGCCTTTATTTTTCAGGAACACTCAACATCACCACCACCTGTTACCTCCTGCTTTTCATGTGTGCAGCCTGGATATTGGTGGTTTACCTGCTCGACCGGCAGTACATGTTGACATTGATAGAATCGCTAAAAACCGGGTTGTTCAGGGGCAATTTTTTCCTTACCAATGATGCCGCGATTAAGCAGGTGTTGCTGGAAAAAATGAAAAGCCAGCGCCCGCTGGAAGTCATTTACGCCGCAGATACACTGGAAAAGCTTGATAAGACTTCTATTCAGGAGTTCGTGCCGGCACTTTTGAAACATGAGCATGAAGACGTGAAGAAATTTGCTTTGCATAAAGCGCATGAATGCCGGATGACAAAGGTAATTCCGCAGGTAAAATCAATGCTGGATGCTGCGGTGCCGGATGCTTTGCGCATCGAATGCCTCATCACCCTTTCCGGCCTGGAGGAAGATAATACCGGCATTTTGTTCGACTACCTTGATCATGACAATATTAAACTGCAGCAGCAGGCAATGATTGCGCTCTTCACCAGCGGCGACATCAATGCCATTATTGTGGCCGGTAAAAAACTGATGGACTGGATGAACCATGAAGATGAGCAATACAGGATCCTGGCGGCCACTACTATTGGTAAAGCAGCTGATAAAAATTTTTATAACTCATTATCGAAGTTGCTTAACGATACATCACCTGCCGTGCAAAAGCAGGCGATCATAGCGGCGGGCGAAATCAAAAGCAACCGGCTGCTGCCTGCTATTTTTGAAAAGCTGAAAGTACCATCTATGTCAGCCGCTGCCATTAGTGCGCTTGCCGCCTGTGGTGATGAAGTGTTTAAATATTTCCCAACGCAGGAAACATGGCCGCAACTGGATTTGAAGACCATCAGGCAATATATCAAGATAGCTGAACGTATCCCAGGTGAGAAGGCCAAAGAATTTCTGGAAGCCTTGCTGTTCGCTGATCCAAGAGTTAAGACGGCTGTGATTACCGCCATGAAAGACATGGGTTATGTTGCGCCGCAACACATGGTTTCACACATTCAAAAAATGGCCACTGGTGAAATTGATATGGCTGCCGGCATCATCGGCTATCTCGGCTCATTATCGAAGGAAAAGGTGCACAGCGTTTTGCGCGACGCGCTGATTACCGAACTTAAAACCTGCGAATCGAATATATTTTATTTGTTGTCTTTCCTTTTCGACCGTGTTAAACTGCTGCAGGCAGCCGAGAACATCCGCTCCGGAAAAAGGGAGCTGCTGGCTAATGCCATTGAAATCATAGATATCGGCGTTTCTAAAAAAATCAGCACGCGGTTTATTCCGGTCATAGAATTTTTACACCAGGAGCAGCAGGCAGATGAAAGAGTGGTCTCCACCACTGCTGAGATTATTGTGTTGATAAAAAAAATCATCTCCAATTCACCTATCCTTTTTAGTTCCTGGACCAATGCTGCCGCCATTTATGTCATGAACCAGCTCAACCATGCAGAAAGTGTTGCTTATCTTTCCGCCTATGAAACGAAGGGTGATTATCTTGTTGAGGAAACCAGGAACTTTGTGCTTGCCAAACGACCGTAATTCATGCTGCTGATTGAGAAAGTCCTTATTCTAAAATCGCTGAGCATATTCCAAGAAACACCGGAGCCCTTGCTGGTAGAAGTGGCCGGCATCCTTGAAGAACTGGAGCCGGAGGCCGGTACCACACTGTTTAAGAAAGGTGAAACAGGTAATTGTCTCTACATCATTTATAAAGGCGAGGTGCGGATACACAGTAATGAACACACGCTTGCCATTTTGAAGGAAGGAGAGTTTTTTGGTGAGTTGTCTTTGCTGGATACTGAATCGCGATCCGCATCAGCTACCACCATCAATGATTGTTATCTGCTAAAGCTCGACCAGGAACCATTTTATGAACTGATGTCGAACCGCGTGGAGGTGGTGAAAGGGGTACTGAAGATTCTCTGTAAGCGGCTGCGCGAGCAAAATGAGCTGAATACAGAACTGAAAGCCAAATTGGGCATCGTGTAGATCAGGGAGTGACCGCCTTTTTCAACTCGTTCAGATGAAGTGTCTTCAATGCTTCACGCCGCAAGGTGGAAGATTTTGTGTAGTAATGATGTCCTTCCAGAAATCGTACCTGCTTCCGGTTCCACTCATCTTCATCTCTAACAAAACGGTATGACTTCCATTCGAGGTACAATGCTTTGCCGGTAGCGAAAAAATCTTCTCTGCCCAGGTAATCAAGATCTGCATCACAGATAATTTGCTCCAGGTGATTCTTCGGCGACTGCGGGAGTTTGGTGGCGGCAATCATGCCAAAGATCCTTTTCAACTGATTGCTGTTCAATCCAAATGCCGGTAAAAATTCCTGTGCAATCAGGCAACTGCGTTCTTCATGATCTTTGTATATATATAAGAAGCCGGTGTCATGAAACAGTGAGGCAACTTGAATGATCAGCAAATCCTCCGGATCCGTTATATTTTCTTCGGAAGCAATGCGCAGGGATTCCTTAACCACATCAATCGTATGATGAACACCATGGTAAGTAAGGCGCGGATCAAGCCCTCGCCGTAGCTTCTCAATTATGAATGTTTCTATTTTCTTAACGTCAATCAAGCGGATACGATAATAGCAAAAGTATTTAAAATCAGCACTTTTCTATATGCGTCAGGATATTTTTTGCCTCTTAGCGCTTCCTGGCTGATGAGATTACAAAAGATGAGAAAACAGGCAATAAGGATCCGCAGCAACTCAAACCGGAATGCCAACTACACCACAAACAAAAAATCCCCTTCAAGTTAATGAAAGGGATCCTGATTTGCGATGAGCAAAGATCATCTTGCTATTCAGCCACTACTTCAAACGCAACTTCCACATTAATGTCTTTGTGAAGGCTGATATTCGCTTTGTATTCTCCCAACACGCTGATATCATCCGGCAACGTGATTTTTTTACGATCCACCGGCAAATTAGATTGTTTCTTTATGGCATGTGATAGCTGAATGGTGGTGACACTACCGAAAATCTTACCGCTTGTTCCGGTTTTTGCGCCAATCGTATATTTTGTACTCTTCAGCACATCCACGACACTATTGATCTGCTTCAACAGTCTTTCCTCGCGACGTGACTCCTGCTTCACGCGCTCAGCCAGCATCTTCTTCTGTCCATCATCAGCCACTACGGCGAGCTTTTGCGGAATGAGGTAATTACGGGCGAAGCCGGGACGAACTTTCACGAGCTCATTTTCCCTGCCCAGTTTATCGACGTCTTGTAATAAGATGAGTTCCATGATCAGATTTACTTTAAAAGGTCAGTTACATAGGGCATCAGCGCCAATTGACGGGCACGTTTGATAGCTTCCGCCACTTTACGTTGGTATTTAAGCGAATTGCCACTTAACCTGCGCGGCAATAATTTACCCTGCTCGTTCACAAACTTCAAAAGAAACTCTGTCTCTTTATAGTCGATGTACTTGATTCCGTTTTTCTTGAAGCGGCAATATTTCTTTTGGCGCTTAATCAGTTTGGGTGCGGTGAGATATTTAATCTCTTTGTTTCCGCCGCCCATCGGCTTGCGCTTAGGCTTCGGCTGAAACGCTGTTAAGTTCTTTTTCATCTTTTGAGTCCTTCTTTTTTCCAACTAAACCTTTACGACGACGGTCATTGTAATCCATGCCGTATTTGTCCAGTTTCACGGTGAGGAAACGGATGATATTCTCATCCCGTTTGTATTCCACTTCCAGCTTGCTGACAAGCGTGGAGGGACCTGCAAATTCCATGATATAATAGATACCATTGGATTTGGCCTGGATTGGATATGCCAGCTGGCGAAGACCCCAGTTACGTTCCTCGACAATGGTTGCGCCGGCATCAGTTACCGTTTTGGTAATCTTGGCAATCTCCCTCTTCACTTCTTCTTCTGAAAGAAGAGGTGTGAAAATGACTACCGTTTCATAGTTATTAGGCATTTGTATGCTAAATGATTTTAAAATTCGGGACGGCAAAGATAGCTAATGACATTGGAAAAACAAAGCCTGTAATAAAATTTGCCAACAACCATTTTAGAATGTGTCCCACAGCAGCAATTCTGCCGAAAAACCAAGATGGTTGAAAACACCTAACCAGAAAGCTAGCCTTTGCCACCATCCGGTGCACGCACCAGCCTTACATTGCTTAACTGCGTTTCAATTGCCACTTCGATACATTCTCCGTCTTTGTAGAAATAGTGGTTGATATGGCCGTCCGGCATCCTGAGTTCGTAGTTGCCGGCAGTGTTTTTAATGAGCGGGATATGCTCAAGGAATGCCTCGGAAAAAACGTAGGACTGATTCAGTGGTTCTTTAAAGTATAGCTGCGAAACGCAATTATTGATCAGCCCCTTGTAATAGGTAGTATCCTGATCCTTGTTAATCATCTGATAGCGGCCTGACTGTTTTGCTATTGAATTGTTGATTTTGACCGTGCCATTCAATACCCGCCGTGCGGAGGCTTCCGTCATCACCTCATTCACAAAAGTATTGCGGACTACAATATCAGCTTTAAAAGAGAATACGACACGAACATCAACGTGGGTCTCAATCCGGTAGGCTTGCATGGGTCCATCCTTGATGCTGATAGCGATAACAGATCCAATCTTGTCTTCCCCGCGATAAATCCAGAACATGATCCCTTTTTCCTGATACTGTGCAAACAGCGGCTGGGAGAAAAGTAAAAATATCCAAGGGACCACATATCTGAAACAGCGGAACTGCTTCTTCCATTCCAGGGTATTTGAAAAGTTTGTCATTAGTGCAAAGTAGAGAAAATTGCTTCGATGAAAAAACGGAATGCCTTCCGGCAAACCTTAGTCATCCGTTACAACAGAAGTTGCTTCATTTGCGGAGAATGCAGATACGCCAACAAGTAACTGCTCCTATCAGCATACGAGTGACGTGAATTCAAATTTTCTCCCGTCAAACAGGCCTTTATCGCTCAGCTTTAACTGCGGAATAACCAGCAACGCCATAAATGACAACGTCATAAATGGCGCTGATAAGGATGAGCCGAGCTTTTTCGCAGCGGCATCAATTTTTTCATAGGCGGCGGCCACCTCCATGGCATCAGCATTCGTCATTATGCCGGCTATAGGAAGCGGTAAAACGGTTAGCTCACGGTCATCAGCTACCGCCAGGCCACCTTTGGATTGAATGATGGCGTTTACCGCCTTCGAGATCATTTCATCTGAAACACCCACGGCAAGGATGTTATGA
>JBGAWA010000118.1:0-11020 GCA_044227805.1 Chitinophagales bacterium
CCGGCGGGGAGATTGTATGGGAGATGCGCCTCAAGGATACCTACAACGATGTCATCTATCGTGCACATAAGTATGAATGGAATCCCTGTGCACGGACATTTTTTACAAAAATGAAGGCGAAGGACATCACGGCTACATCCGCTAATCTGGAATGGCATGATGCCAATGGAGCCACCGCCTATAAATTGCAGCATAGGGCAGCAGGCACCACGCAATGGTCGAATAAAACCATTGATGACGGAAGCAGTGCCAAGCTCCTGAAGAACCTGCAACCGGCAACAACTTATGAATGGCATGTGCAGACTATCTGCAGCAATGGCGTTACATCGCCTTATACTGACCTTGCCACCTTTACTACCTTGCCGCAAAAAAAGACTGAAATGCTGCCTGCCGGTTTTGCTGGCATTTATCCAAACCCTGTGAAGGATGTGCTGCATGTTGCGGTAGGAGACGGTCTTTCGGAAATTATTTCGGTGCAACTGCTGAACATGTTTGGGACCGTTATATACCAGGCTGACTTCAATCCTGCTGCTGCCGGTAACCTGTTGACTATTCCGGTGAAGGGTATGCCGGCCGGATTGTATTTCCTGCTGATGAAATCCGGCAGTATGGAGTCGGCTGCAAAACTCGTGGTGGAATGAAATAAGCCGGAAGCCAAGTCAGGCCGCTGCGAGGCGGAATTTTTCCATTGAACCATACCGATTAAGGGCGCTTACAGGAACCTCACAAGCGCTCCGCTTCACCCTTGTCAGATCACAAAAAAAACTGATTCCCGCCATAGCGGGCCGGGAAACGGGTGTCTGAATATTGTGTATCGTCATTGAATATTAGTTAAACAAAATAACATCTTCCATGCCCGGCCTGGCAACTACAGCTCGCAGGCAAAGGTTGATCCCGGAAGCAACTCTGTATTTTTCATGGTAATAAAGCAAGGTTTTCCTGGTGCTGATCGAACCTTCCCGGCCGGCTGAAAACCAATCAAAAATAAATGTTTAAGAAAAAGTTTGAAAAGTTAAACAAAATATGTAGCTTTGTGCCATCATTAATTGTAAACGTTAAACACTCACTGCCATGTCCTCAATTGAATTTAACAACCAGGTGGAACAATCATCACAGACGCTTTATGCTTTTGCATTGAACCTCACCCGTGATATGGAAGATGCAAGAGACCTTATCCAGGACACCGTTTACCGCGCTTTGCTCAACCGCGAAAAGTTTAAGGTGGGCACCAATCTGAAAGCATGGTTATACACTATCATGCGCAATATTTTTATCAACAACTACCGACGCAGTCAAAAACGGCCCACCGTTACTGATCCTTCTGAGAATGAGTTTATGATTAACACCAATGCAGCCGCTGAGGTGAATGGCGGAGAGATCAGGCTTGGGATGACTGAAATAAACAAAGCGTTGGCGGATATTGATGAGAGTATCAGTGTTCCATTCATGATGTTTTACGAAGGCTACAAATACAATGAGATAGCAGATCATCTTTCAATACCATTGGGCACCGTAAAGAGCAGGATATTTTTTGCGCGCAAAGAATTGCAACGAAGGCTACGCCGATATTAACGGTATGGGTCTTTGCATCATGGAAGGGTAAGGGTATCCGGATTTTCATTTATCCTTTCAGGCGGGTTTGGAGGCAGCATTATTTCCAGCTGTATCAGGATGGCTGTTTTCTTAAGCGTTATGATTAACCGCCGTTTCTGTCTACATTTTCCAAAATTTATCGATGGATCCTTTATTACCTGTGGCCGTTGCTATTGCTCCCGGAGTTGCCATAGCCATATTTATTTACTGGAAGGATAAATATGACCGTGAACCCAGGAAATTATTGATCATCTCCTTTCTGTTGGGCATGTTGGCTACTGTTCCTGCCATAGTGCTGGAAGAAATCGGAAGTTCATGGCTGCCTCTTATCCATTCCACGCTGCGTACAGCCTTGCTGGCCTTTGTGGTGGTGGGCGGGAGTGAAGAGTTATCAAAGTTTTTTATGCTGCGCATCTTTGCGTACAGGAAGAAGGAATTCAACGAACCTTTTGATGGCATCACTTATTCCATCATGGTAGGTATGGGATTCGCCACACTCGAAAACATATTTTATGTAAGTCAGTATGGGATGGGAAATGCATTGCTCCGCATGTTTACCGCTGTCCCGGCACATGCATCATTCGGCGTGATCATGGGCTATTATGTTGGTCTCGCTAAATTCCGGCACGGCGCTGTGATCCTGCAGCTGCAGGGCTTCCTCTTTGCCGCACTGCTGCATGGCGCTTATGATTTCTGCCTGATGGCGGAGAACATACCGTTGATTGCGGGCGGTGCTTTTATTTCATTGATACTTGGAATCCGATATTCCATGCTGGCCATCAGGTTGCATCAGCGTGCATCTCCGTTTAGCGGAGCATAGCATTGAAAGGGTTTTCTATGACCTCCATCAGGCAGAAAATACTCAACCTCCATAGCATGATTCGCTGCATCCGCTTATCTTTCCCGGCATAATATCCATTTTTTTGAAAAGGGAAATCACCATTTCCGATGCGGCAACGCTGGCCATTGAAAGTCAGCGGTTGCAAGCCGACGGTCAGTTGCCATCGAAAGAAGCGGTACTGGAAATCATTGAACAGATAGGGTATGTGCAGATTGACACACTGTCTGTTGTTGAAAGGGCGCATCATCATGTGCTTTGGTCCCGTATGCCAGGCTACAGGCAACACTGGCTGCCTGACCTGGTGCAGGAGAAAAAGATTTTCGAATACTGGTCACATGCCGCCGCTTTTTTGCCCATGAAGGATTTCCGTTTTTCACTGGTTCGGAAAATGGAATACGCGAAAGGAAAATCGCATTGGTTTACGCAGGACAAAAAAGTGAAGCGCTATGTGCTGAGCCGTATAAAAAGGGAAGGCCCGCTCCAGTCAAAGGATTTTGAAGCGCCGGAAGAAAGCCGGCAAAGCTGGTACTACTGGAAACCTGCCAAGCGCGCTTTAGAACAATTGTTTATGGAAGGAAAGCTGATGGTAAGCCACCGGCAGGGTTTTCAGAAGGTGTATGATCTGGCGGAAAATATTCTGCCATCAGGCATTAATACGAAGTATCCGACAAAGATGGAATATGCCATGCATCTGGTAGAAAGATCTATCCAGGCACACGGTGTATTAACCCTGAAGGAAATGTATTACCAGCGTGGCGGTTGGGGAGAAGTGGTCAACAAGGCGGTGCGCAGGATGCTGAAGGAAGGGTTGATGGCAGAATTCAAACTGGAAAACCATGAACAGACTAAATTTTACGGACCGGCTGTGAAGTCGGTACCTTCGACAAAAGAAAAGGGGATGACGCTGGAAATTCTTTCTCCGTTTGACAATCTCCTGATACAACGCCTGCGATTGAAACGACTCTTTAATTTTGATTACACCATTGAGTGCTACCTTCCGGAACAAAAAAGGAAGTTCGGTTATTTCACATTGCCGGTGTTGTATGGCAACCGTTTTATTGCGCGTATCGATCCGAAGGCTGACAGGCAAGGGAAAATATTTTATGTACGAAACCTGGCTTTTGAAAATGATGTTCAGCTGAATGATGAAATGCTCTCGGCACTCGCAGTCAAGCTGAAGCAGTTTGCGGTATTTAACGGGTGCGAACAAATTGTTTATGAAAAAAGCAACAGGAAAAAAGGCCTGCAAGCATTGAAGAAACTGACGAAGGAAATAACACGTATTACGTGAGTTGCCGGATCAAGCCGACTCATGGCATTCAATCAAACCAAGCCGGTATTTTCTCAACACCTGCTGCTGACATTGATGATAAATAAGGAGCTGCGATCTGTTGCATACATGTACTGTCACCACTTAAATTTTTCTCTTTGTAGAAATGCCCCAACGCCTTTCCGGCAGTCATCACTGCTTCTGATCCGCGCATTCATCTCCGCCGCATATTGCAACGCATCCTGAAGTTCCATGGTGGCCACCTTCGCCATCATTTCTTTCGTAGCGGCCAATGATTGCGCTGAGGCCTCTTCAGAAAGCTGAATGGCGAATGATTTGACAAATCCGGCTATCTGATCTTTTGCCACCACCTGGTTGATTAGTCCATAGCCAACAGCTTCCTCAGCCGTGATCAATTTTCCGGTGAACAGCAGTTCACGGGCTTTGGCGCCATTGATTTTTCTTAACAAAAAGACCATCACCAGGGCAGGGATGAAACCGATCCTGACCTCGGTATAGCCAAATTTCGCTTCCGGAACGGCAAAACAAAAATCACATACAGCAGCCAGCCCGCAGCCACCGGCAATAGCATGGCCTTCTACCTGCGCAATCACCATTTTTTTTAGCGTGTATATCTTCCACAATAATTCTTTCAATAACCCGGAGTCAGCCAGGTTGTCTTGATATGAAAAATGTTGCAGCTTTTGTAAATATTCCAGGTCAGCGCCTGCGCTGAAAACATCACCGGCAGCTTTCAGTATCACCATCTTTATCTCTTCATGGTCTTCTGCTATCTGCAGGGCCTGCGTCAGCTCGGTTACCAGTGCGGTGTTCAATGCATTCTTTTTTTCCGTCCGGTCAAGGGTGATATAGAACAGCCGGTCCTGCTTTTCTGTTTTTATCAATGAAAAATTCATGAGGTAGCTTGTTGAACAAATGTACTATTTCAAATTGTAGGATAGCAAGCGTGGCTTGCTGGGTAATTGGAAGCCAAAGCCTTCTCAGCATAGAAAACCCTTTACGGCCCATTCATCGTACGGATTCAACCCATCAGATGTGCTTTATAAAGGCACCGTCTTTTGTAACATCATGTGTTGCCAGCCCAAGCCTATTCGCTTCTTCCTGCCACTTGCTGATGTGGTAACTGCTGTTGGAACCGTCGAATATGATGGCTGACGATTCAAAATAATTCGTGAGGTCTTTGATGGAAAGTGAAGGATTTCCGGAAATTAACAATGCATCTACCTTCAGTTTACGGGCAGCCGATCTTTTCGGCAGCGGATTGCTGATGAGGGCAATTTTGTAATCGCGGAACTGGAAAAAGGAGCCGTAATGCGACAGCTGCGCATTCACCTTTCCTTCCAAAACGCCTGAAGTTTTACCGGAAAAAACAGGAACGATATTATTCAATCGCCAATGCTGCTGAAGGTACACGGAATCAGCATTGGAAATTGAACCTGCATAGCGAAACATCGCTGCCTCATTCTCCGATCTGAATTCCAGCGCGCCACTCTTTTTGAAAGCATACACCGTGAACGTGTTTTGCTGAAAGACACTGCAGGCTCGCAGGCAATGTATGGTTAGCAGGCAGCTGACGCAAAGGGCTGCGGCGAACAGCCACTTTTTCAAATGGGAAATGAAGAAGTTGGTGGCGGAAACGATGAATATGCCCGTCAGCAGCATTTGGAAAAAATCGGTGTAGGGAAGGTGAATCGTAGCGGCAGGCAAACTTTGAATATGCAGGATAAACTCATTCATCAGGTAGGTTATCCACCGAATAACATCTCCGGTAAGAACTGCCATTACCGGAATCCACTGCAGTACGATGATCGCAATGCCGAGATGGAGGATGATGCCGGCGGCAGGTATCACCACAATATTCGCTGCCAGGAAATACAATGGAAACTGGTGAAAGTAGAAAGTAGTCAACGGAAAAGTGGCAATCTGTGCGGCAAGCGACATCGCTACCATTTTCCATAAGAAATCAACGATCTTGTTTTCCCTTGGCAGCCAATGATCAATGTATTGGTTTAAAGTGCCAATACCGGCAACGGCAAGGTATGATAGCTGGAATCCCACATCCATGATCAGCAACGGATCGATCATCAGAATAGCCATCGCTGAACAAGCCAGGATATTGAACAGGTTAACTGGCCGTTTCAGGTTTTTACCAATGGTGATGAAAGAGAACATAGCGGATGCCCGCAGCACAGAACCCGACAGTCCTGTCACAAGTGTGAACATCCAGATGGCTGACAGGATGATGACGGATTGCAAGAGCTTCCCGTGTTTCTTCCTGTTAAGGAAAAATAGCAGCTGATGGAGCAGTGCGAATACAATGGCAACATGCAAGCCCGATACGGCCAGCACATGTACTACGCCGGACGCGGTATAAGATTGCATAGTTTCCGCTGACATGTTATCTCTGTAACCGATCACGAGCGCTTCCACTACTGCTGATTCGCGTTTGGAGGTAACATATTGCCGGATGGCCTGCACGGAAAGATCCCTGAGCGTAAAGGTGAAAGCAAAAAGGCTATGAGTGTCATGCTCGGGCAGCTTCATCCATTCAGTCTTTTTCAGATAGGCGGTTGCATAAATTTCGCGGTACCATAAGTACCGGCGATAGTCAAACTGATCAGGGTTGGCTGGACCTTCTACAGCGTGTAATGTGTTCTTCATCATCAGCACATCACCATAACGGAGTTGTCCGGCGGCTTCATTTTTCTCAAGATAAACGATGGATTTGCCCATGGCCGGCAGCAGGTTGCCATTGCTGTTCCTGTACGTAACATTTATCATCACTTTGTAGGATCGTTCCTTTTCAACCGGAGGTTCTGTCACACTTACCAGGAAATAATCTGCCTGTTGCAGGTGATTGATAAAATGATCCGGATTATGAAGATCAATTCTTTGGTGAGTGAGCACATTGCCGGACAGGAAGATGAGCAGCTGCCAGAAAAAGCCAATCCATCCGGCATATTTATAAAGCCTGACTGTTTTGTTTTTTGAATGGATATGCAGGAACAGAGCCGGCAATAATAGGGCGGCCAGCCATCCGTAAGGCAGGTGCAACGGCGTAAAAACACAACAGAGCGATCCGGTCAGGAAGGGCAAAAGAATACGGACAAAGGGAAATTCGTTCCAGCGATTCATAGATAGGATATAAAATATATACAGGCGAAATAGCTTCGCGGCTACTAAAATAAAATATTAGGTAGATAATTTATAGTACAAACAGTAGGAATGATATTGTTGCGCTGTATGATTGGCAGTATCTGAACTTCCAGCTTAGGGCAAGAAATGAACTTTTTAAGTGTAATTTGAAAATAGTATTTTTCACAAAGTTTAATTCGAATACCATTCATCACAATTAAAACAGTCACTATGTACAAAACAGCAATCATATGCATGGCGGGAATTCTGTTAATAACAGTTTCCCACTTTTCTCAAGCACAGCAAAAACCCAACATTCTCGTCATTTGGGGTGATGACATAGGTACATGGAACATCAGTCATAACAACAGGGGCATGATGGGTTACATGACTCCGAATATAGACCGTATTGCGGATGAGGGGGTGTCATTCACAGATTATTACGGGCAGCAGTCATGCACTGCAGGAAGAGCTGCTTTCATTGGCGGTAATGTTCCGGTGCGTACGGGGATGACAAAAGTGGGAATACCCAGCGCCAAGGAAGGCTGGCAGAAAACGGATGTCACGATGGCTACGGTGATGAAGAGTCAGGGCTATGCTACCGGACAATTTGGGAAAAATCACCAGGGCGACCGGGATGAACATCTTCCAACGATGCATGGTTTCGATGAGTTTCTCGGAAACCTCTATCACCTGAATGCGGAGGAGGAGCCGGAAAATGAGGATTACCCCAGAGATATGAAGATGGCAAATGGCAAAACCTTCCTTGAGAACTTCGGGCCAAGAGGTGTATTGAAATGCAAAGCTGACGGCAAAGGCGGACAAACTATTGAAGATACAGGCCCGCTTACGAAAAAAAGAATGGAAACAATTGATGATGAAACGGTGGCCGCTGCGAAAGACTTTATCATGCGCATGAACAAGGCAGGCACGCCTTTCTTCTGCTGGTGGAATGGCACGCGCATGCACTTTCGCACACATGTGCGGGAGGAGCATCGCCATGCAGGGAATGATGAATATACAGATGGCATGATTGAGCACGACATGCATGTCGGCGAATTGCTCAAGTTACTGGATGACCTTGGAATTGCAGGTAATACCATTGTGGTGTATTCAACGGATAATGGTCCGCACTATAATACATGGCCTGATGCCGGTACCATGCCATTCCGCAGCGAAAAGAATTCTAACTGGGAAGGTGCCTATCGTGTGCCGTGCTTTGTGCGGTGGCCGGGAAATTTTCAGGCTGGTGTAACATTGAATGGCATTGTTTCACATGAAGACTGGCTGCCCACGTTTGCTGCCGCAGCAGGCAATGCGCAGATTGCCGAACAGTTGAAAAAGGGGGTGACACTGAATGGCCGTTCTTACAAAAATTATATTGACGGATACAACATGCTTGATTATCTCACTGGAAAAGTGAAAGAATCACCCCGCCATGAATTCATCTATGTGAATGATGACGGCCAGATTGTAGCGATGCGTTATGATGCCTGGAAAGCAGTTTTCCTGGAAAATCGGGGAGTAGCTTTTGAAGTATGGCGTGAGCCGTTCACTGAATTGCGGGTGCCCTTACTGTTTAATTTACGGAGAGATCCGTTTGAACGCGCCCAACATAACTCGAATACATACAATGACTGGTTTCTTGATCGCGTGTATTTGCTGGCGCCCATGCAGCAACTGGCCGCGAAGTTTCTGCAAACCATGAAAGATTTTCCACCAAGCCAGAGTCCGGGTTCGTTCAATTTGGAGAAGATTCAAAAACAGATTGAGTCGTCTATGGGAGGAAAGTAGCAGCGAAGTCAGCCTCGCGAATTTTACTTTTTCGCTGATAACCCTTTTACCATGAAATCAAAAAAGTGTTTCTTTTTTGTGGCTGTGGTGGTTGCTTGCTTTTGCAGTTGCACATCAGCTGCCCTCAAAGAAGAGATAGCAGCAACAAATAATGGCACACCCATTTTAGCCGACCCTCTTCCTTTAAGGTATGAAGGGACAGGCAAAAAGGCTATCATTGACTTTGTTTCGAACACCACCGGCGAATGCAGCGCGAACTTCATTCGGATTGCGGTCCGTGTATTAACTTTTGAGGTACATTGATAATTTGGTGCCCCGAAATCCATCACTGCCACTGACGCCAAATGATAAACTGGCGCGAAGCTTTCCTTGAAATCTTCCTGGAGGAAATACTCTCCTGGCATTTTATATCATGTGTCTTATATGCAAGGTCGGTGACTGGTGATTGTAAAGATTCCAGGCATGGACGGAGAAAGAAACGCAAACGGCATAGTGTATATCCTGGTTTAAACAGTCGCTTCCGTACTGAACGGCAAAAGGTAAACGCGAGTCAAACAAACTTACCTGAGTTGAGGGCGAAGTGCTATATTTGCCGAAATTTATTTCAGCTTGCAGCCGCGGATTATTCTTGATAGCAAACGATTCCTGCTCACGCTCAACCGGCTTTGTTTTCAGCTCATAGAAACGCATAAGGATTTCGCAGACACCGCTATTATTGGTGTACAGCCTCGCGGCATCTATCTGTCAGACAGGATTCACCGCAGGCTGACAGAGATTACCGGCCGGAACATTCTTTACGGTATCATTGACCCAACCTTTTACCGCGACGACTACCGCACGGCAGATAAGCAACTGACACCGAAGGCCACCAGTATTAAGTTCTCAACAGAAAATAAGAGGGTGGTGCTGATTGATGATGTATTGTTTTCCGGAAGAACCATCCGGTCGGCAATGGATGCCTTGCTTGATTTTGGCAGGCCTTCCAAGGTGGAACTGCTCGTTCTCGTGGACAGGCGATTCACACGCCAGCTTCCCATTCAGCCCGATTACATTGGTATCTCAATTGATTCACTCACCTCGGAACGCGTAAAGGTGGACTGGGAGAAAAGCGAAGGCGCGGACCGTATCTGGATTATGCCGGCAAAACAAAATGAGCTATGAATGCACTGAGCGTAAAACATTTGCTGGGCATCAAGTATCTCACCCGTGAAGACATTGAGATTATTTTTGAATCTGCGGATGAGTTTAAGGAAGTGTTGAGCAGGCCCATTAAAAAAGTCCCGTCTCTTCGCGACACCACCATTGTAAACCTGTTCTATGAAAATTCCACCCGCACGCGCATTTCGTTTGAGCTGGCGGAAAAACGGCTCTCCGCGGATGCGATTAACTTCACTTCCTCCGGATCATCTGTTAAAAAAGGGGAGACGCTGATTGATACCGTTAACAATATCCTGGCAATGAAGGTGGACATGGTGGTGATGCGGCATCCAAGCCCCGGCGCACCTGTCTTCCTCTCGAAGCATATCAATGCAAGTATCATCAATGCCGGAGATGGAACACATGAACATCCGACACAAGCCCTGCTCGATGCCTATTCTATCAGGGAAAAATTAGGCAGTGTGGCGGGAAAGAAGATTGCCATCATCGGTGACATCCGTCATTCCAGGGTGGCGCTTTCCAATATTTTCTGCCTGAAAAAACTCGGCGCCGAAGTGATGGTGGCCGGACCTCCGACGCTGATACCGATGTATATTGAATCGCTGGGCGTTCAAGTGGAATATGATGTCCGTAAAGCGCTGGAATGGTGTGATGTGGCGAACATCCTCCGTATTCAACTCGAGAGGCAGGAGATTCAGTACTTCGCATCATTGCGCGAATATGCCTTGTACTTCGGTATCAATAAGAAGCTGCTGGATGAAATAGGCAAAGACATCGTTATCATGCATCCCGGCCCGATTAACAGAGGCGTGGAAATCACCAGTGATGTTGCTGACTCTGATCATTCCATTATTTTAGACCAGGTGGAAAACGGCGTGGCCATCCGGATGGCTGTATTGTATCTGTTGAGCGGCAGAAAGGAACAATAAGTCTGGAATGCACTGCACTGTTTATCCCACCTTGGTACTCATGTTTGAAGGCGAAGCGGCATTTTTGAACCCACATTTTGCAGTTCAAAGCGGCAACGGGTTTAACCCCGACGTAGAACTGCTTAGGGTTTGTGAAACATTTTCTTTTTTTAACAAATTGAGCAAACCCTTAGCAGTTCTAAGGTACTGTCTTCATTTTCAAATTTATTTTCAGAATTCTTTAAGTTTGCACTTACGGAAAGAGGGCCTCGGACGATACTTTGTACCGATGTCCATCTT
>JBGAWA010000119.1:0-10964 GCA_044227805.1 Chitinophagales bacterium
GCTGAAGAAATGGCGGGATGAATTTAAATCGGCAAAGTATCATCTTGAAAATGATGGTCAGCTGATTGGAGAGCTGATAGTGGAAAAGATGTCCAAATCCAAATTCAATGTTATCAATCCTGATGATGTTGTGGAAGCTTATGGTGCGGATGCCTTCCGGTTGTATGAAATGTTTCTCGGTCCAATTGAGCAGCATAAGCCGTGGGATACAAAAGGCATTGACGGTGTATATCGTTTCCTTAAAAAAATGTGGAAGTTGTTTTATGATGAAGAGGGAAAATGGTTGGTAACCGATGATGCACCGGCCACTGCGGAGTTAAAAATTTTACACCGTACAATTAAAAAAGTATCGGAAGATGTGGAACGGCTATCGTTCAACACCTCCGTGAGTGCTTATATGATTTGTGTGAATGAACTCACCCAGCTCAATTGCCATAAAAAAGAAATACTGGAATCGCTGCTGATTATCCTCAGTCCATATGCTCCGTTTGTAACAGAATATTTATGGGAAAAACTGGATCATGAAACGAGCATTGTGCATGCGGCTTTTCCGGAGTTGAATGAAATGCTGCTGGTGGAGAATATGTTCGAATATCCAATTGCCATTAACGGAAAAACCCGTGCAAAGATGAATTTTGCGCTTGACCTCTCCACCATGGAGATAGAGCGGGAAGTGCGCAATAACCAGGCTATTCAAAAGTATTTTGAAGGTAAAACACCAAAAAAAGTGATTGTGGTGAAGGGAAGGATGATTAACGTGGTTGTGTAAACCCACATTTGGAAGATAAGAACAACAATGGGCTTATCTTTTATTTAGCACTGCGCAAGGTTATATGAATCATTATCTTTTCTAATAAAATAAGCAACCCCTTGCCGGTACAAAGTAGCGAAGCGGGATTTATCTGATTAAACCCACATTTTGCAGTTCAAAGCGGCAACGGGTTTAACCCCGACGTAGAACTGCTTAGGGATTGTGAAACATTTTCTTTTCTTGACAAATTGAGCAAACCCTTAGCAGTTCTTAGTCGCAGCGAAGCGGGATTTTTCCACTGAAAAATCCGGGTTAAAAGCCAGGGGTGAGGAAACCTTCTTATGGAAGCCCTTTTCGCATCACCCAATCTGTCTCCACAATCTCGCCGGTATGAAAGGGATGCGTTCCTATTTTTTCAAATCCAAGTCTTTTGTAAAAGGCGATGGCTCTGTCATTATTCTCCCAGACTCCAAGCACCACCGACTTCATTTTTTCCTGCCTTGCCAGGTCAATTGCCGCATCCATCATCATCGCACCTGCCCTTAAAGACTGGAAAGCCTGCAGCACATATAGGCGGCACACTTCAAGACATGGTTCCGTGATCCAGTCTGCCAGTTGCTGCCGCCTGCTGAGTTTCGCAAAACCGATCACTTGTTCAGGCGTAACAGCTAAGAAATAAGTAAAAGTGTCCTGTTGTAACTCATCCAGGATAATGGCTTTATCATAAGCTTTGGAAAGATATGCCTGCAGGGTTTTCTCATCGTAATTGTCCTTCCATTTTTCGGTGAAGGTAGTGATGCCGAGGTCTGTCAGTAAATCGGCATCCTCCACCGTTGCTTTGCGTAGTGAGACTAATATAGACATGGACGTTGTGGGAATTGCTTTTTGTTTTCAGTGCAATGAATGTTCACTCGTTGAATTATGCTGCTGAACCTGTATTGCTATCGCGAAATTGCTGAAATTTGCCGCTGTGGCAAAAAAAAGAAATTGATCAGCATGCAGGAACAACAGGTTACATACAAGCAGGAAAAGGTAAAGATTATTGAATGTCCGCGGGATGCCATGCAAGGCATTAAAGGATTCATTCCTACTGAAAAAAAGGTAAAGTATCTAAATGCTTTGCTTGAAGTTGGTTTTGACACAATAGATTTCGGCAGTTTTGTTTCTTCGAAAGCCATACCGCAACTGGCGGATACACCATTGGTGCTTTCACAGCTGAACTGGACCCCCGAAGGTTCAAAATTGCTGGCAATTATTGCTAATACAAGAGGAGCATTGGAGGCCAGCATGTTCGACCAGATAAGTTTTCTTGGTTTTCCTTTTTCCGTTTCGGAAACTTTTCAGCAACGTAATACAAATGCTTCGATGAAAGAAGCACTTTCACGGGTGGCGGAAATTCAAAACATCTGCCTAAAGCAAAACAAGCGGCTTATTATTTATATCTCCATGGGTTTTGGAAATCCATATGGTGACCTATGGCATCCGGAGATCGTGATGGAATGGTCGGAAAAAATGATCGATATGGGCATCAGCATCATTTCGCTGGCTGATACGATTGGCGTTGCCCGGCCTGAAACGATAGTGCATCTGTTTAAGCAACTGATTCCTGCCTTTCCGGAAACCGAGTTCGGAGCGCATTTTCATACTACTCCTGATAGCTGGCAGGAAAAAGTGTCTGCAGCATATAATCATGGTTGCCGCCGTTTTGATGGTGCCATAAAAGGATATGGAGGTTGCCCGATGGCTGCGGATCAGCTTACCGGTAACATGCCGACGGAAAAGCTGATGCAATATTTCAATGAGCTGAAAGTCGAAACAGGCATTGAGACTTTGGCATTTGACAAAGCTGTATCGGCATCAGGCTGGGTGTTTGATACGGTGCATGGTGTATGAATTGCTGCTGCTTCTCATGATAAAATAAGCTTCAATAAAAGCAAGTCAGGCAGATGATGGCTACTGTCGTGCTCCAAAAATTGCACTTCCAATCCTCACCATCGTACTGCCTTCTTCCACCGCAATCTGATAGTCACCGCTCATGCCCATGGATAGAATTTCAGGTTTGAAGATGGCGGAGCTCCTTGCTTTCATTCCATCAAAAAATGTCTTCAGCGATCTGAATTCACTTCTCACCTGTTGCAAATCATCTGTAAAGGTTGACATGCCCATCAGGCCGCGGATACATATATTTTGGAGCGAGGAAAGTTTTTTGTTTGCGAGGAGTTCCGTGACTTCATCGAAGCTCAGCCCAAACTTTGTTTCTTCCTGCGCAATGTAGAGTTGAAGCAGCACATCAATCACACGGTTATTTTTCAAGGCCTGCTTATTCACTTCTTCCAGCAGTTTCAGGCTGTCAATCGAATGGATGAGTGACACAAAAGGAGCTATGTATTTGACCTTATTGGTCTGCAGGTGGCCAACAAGGTGCCACTGAATGTCTTTCGGCAGTGATTCATATTTATCGGTCAGCTCCTGAACTTTATTTTCTCCGAAAATCCGTAGGCCGGTATCATACACCCTGAGAATCTCATTGGCTGATTTTGTTTTGCTGATGGCCACTAATGTCACACCATGCGATTGCAGGTAGTTCCTGATGGCTGCTAATGTTTCATGCATGGTTCATCATTCTATATCCAAAAAGAAATACTTTTGCGGGTCATCAAACAAGGTATTGACATTGCGTTTTTCAGATTGGCAAGTTATTCTTTTTGCTCTGCTGGCTATCACCTGTGGTTCCTGTGTGTCTCACCCTGAGAAGGTTCCTGCCGGAATCTTGCCCAAAGATAAAATGATTACCATATTGCTCGACGTTCACGTTGCTGAATCATCAGTTAACAGTCGGGGCATGACCAATCAACAGCTCAATCAGCTGGTAGCGGCGAAGTATGATACCGTGATGAAAAAGAATGGAACCACCTTCGCAGTTTTTAAAGATTCTTTCAACTACTATCTGCATCATCCGGATCAGTTTGAAGAAATCTATGCGGAGATCGTGAATCAGCTGACAGCGCTCGAAGGAAAGTCCAAGTCGAAGCAGCCCCCGATGAAAAAAGACGGGATGGATTCATTAGGTATGCATGCCCGATGAACGGTGGCCGTAATCTGTTTTTTGAGGATGAAGCGGTGATCCTTTGCAGGATGTTCCCGTTGCCAGGTGATGCATTATTAATCGCAGTTGAATACCTATTTTTGACCTCTTAAAATTTACTGAACAATGATTGACAAAAGAGTTGCCGGCGCTGATGAAGCGATTCAAGATATTCCGAATGGTGCCACCTTGATGATTGGCGGTTTCGGGCTGTGTGGCATTCCGGAAAACTGTATTGAAGCATTGGCACGCAAGGGATGCAGAGACCTCACCTGCATCTCCAACAATGCAGGTGTTGACGAGTTTGGTTTGGGCATGTTGCTGAAAACCCGTCAGATAAAAAAAATGATTTCATCCTATGTGGGGGAGAATGCTGAGTTTGAACGACAATTGCTGGCGGGTGAATTGGAAGTTGACTTACTCCCGCAGGGAACACTGGCAACGAGTATCCAGATGGCTGGCATGGGCATTCCCGCGTATTTTACGGCAGCCGGTGTGGGAACAGAAGTGGCAAAAGGAAAAGAGTTACGAGAATTCAACGGCAAGCTGTATCTGATGGAGCATGCGCTGCATGCTTCATTTGCAATCGTTAAAGCCTGGAAAGGCGATTATATGGGCAACCTGGTTTTCCGGAAGACTACCCGTAATTTTTCTACTTCCATGGCGAAAGCCGGTGACATAACCATCGTTGAAGTGGAGCAGCTTGTTGAACCCGGTGCGATTGATCCGGATCATGTGCATGTTCCGGGAATTTATGTACACCGGATTTTTCAGGGTGAAAATTATATGCGGAAAATAGAAAAGAAAACGGTGGCCATCCGAAGTAATGTTTAAGAAGGGTAAGCTATCAATGGATAACCACAGCGTTTCCATCAGTAGTGGGTGAAGTCGCGGTAATAATTTTTCAACGGGAAAATAAATCATCAGGTAACATTTCATCAGACAGCTCATGGCATTAGATAAATATGGAATTGCAAAAAGAATTGCCCGCGAATTGAAAGACGGCTATTATGTGAACCTGGGCATTGGTATTCCTACGCTCGTGTCCAATTTTGTACCCAGCAACATCCATATCGTGTTGCAATCGGAAAATGGCATTCTAGGAATGGGGCCTTATCCAACGGAAGAAGAGATTGATCCGGATCTCATCAATGCAGGTAAAGAAACCGTCACCGTGATTCCCGGTGCCAGCTTCTTCGATTCGGCAGAAAGTTTTGGAATGATCCGTGCCGGAAAAGTTGATCTGACGGTATTGGGCGCTATGGAAGTTTCTGAAGAAGGTGATATCGCCAACTGGAAAATTCCGGGTAAGATGGTGAAAGGCATGGGTGGCGCGATGGACCTGGTGGCGGCGGCTAAGAATATTATAGTGGCCATGATGCATACGAATCCGAAAGGAGAATCCAAGCTGCTCCCCAAATGTACACTGCCGCTTACCGGTGTTAAGTGTGTCAAGCGAATCGTCAGCGACCTCGCTGTGCTGGATGTGACGCCCGATGGATTCAGGTTGATTGAACGTGCACCCGGCGTGAGCGTGGAAGAAATTGTTGCAAAGACAGCTGGAAAACTGACCGTAACTGGAGAAATTCCGGAAATGAAAATCTGACCGGAAAAATAGTTGTCGCTGCCTTTCAGTGATTAGCCTGTATTAAAGCCATAAAAGCCGCTGATGAAATATTTGCTTTGCAGGGAATAGCTCATTGCATGAAAATAAACTTCTTTGTATTTTTCGATGTCTGTTATCATGCCGGAAAGAAGAGTAGTCCTCCATCATCCATTCATCAGCTGCAAAAGTCTGTTCCGGGCAAATAACTCAGACATTAACTACCTAACATTGTAAACCGCCACTCTACCATGGAAACACTTGCAAAGAGCGCCACTCCCAGAAAGGAGGTTGACTTTCTTCCAATCAAAGGAACTGATTACGTTGAATTTTACGTCGGTAATGCGAAGCAGTCAGCTCATTATTATCAAAGTGCATTCGGCTATGAACCTGTTGCGCATTGCGGCCTGGAGACAGGTATAAGAGACCGGGCTTCTTATGTCATGCAGCAGGGGAAAATCCGTCTCGTGCTCACTACCTCGCTTGTTCCGGATTCGCCTGTTGCAGAACATGTAAAAAAACACGGTGATGGGGTGAAGGTGATTGCCTTATGGGTTGATGACGCGACAAAATCATTTGAGGAAACGGTAAAGCGCGGCGCAAAACCTTATATGCAGCCCACAGAAGAAAAAGATGAGCACGGTACGGTGATCCGTTCCGGTATTCATGCTTATGGAGAAACCGTTCATGTTTTTGTGGAACGTAAAAACTATAATGGGACTTTTCTTCCGGGGTACAAGCCTTATAAATCAATGAAAAAGACGGAACCCGTAGGGTTGAAGTATGTAGATCATATGGTTGGAAATGTGGGATGGAATGAAATGAATACGTGGGTGAAGTTTTATGAAGAGGTGATGGGCTTCAAAAATATTTTGTCTTTTGACGATAAGGATATCAGCACAGAATATTCAGCGCTCATGAGCAAGGTGATGAGCAGTGGGGATGGCCGCATTAAATTTCCTATTAATGAACCGGCTGAAGGCAAAAAGAAATCGCAGGTAGAGGAGTACCTGGATTTTTACCGCAGCCAGGGTGTTCAGCATATCGCTGTTGCCACCGATAATATCATTGAAACGGTTACTAACCTTCAATTGCGCGGTGTTGATTTTTTAAAGGTGCCTGCATCCTATTATGATTCGGTGCTCGACCGTGTTGGTCATATTGATGAGGATCTCGCACCCTTGCGGGAATTGGGTATCCTGGTAGATCGTGATGATGAAGGATATCTGCTGCAGATATTTACGAAGCCGGTAGAAGACCGTCCAACTTTATTTTTCGAGATTATTCAACGCAAGGGAGCGCATTCTTTTGGCAAGGGGAATTTTAAAGCTTTGTTTGAAGCGATTGAACGCGAACAGGAACTGCGGGGCACCTTGTAATGAACCAGCATTGCAGCAGCCACATGAATAAATGCACGATTTCTCATCAGCCGGCTGTAAGGTCGTGTCTGTTATTCATCAAAAGAATTGTCCTGCATATTGTTTGCCTCACCGGTTTTTGCCTGCTGTTACCCTCCACGGATCTTGCACAATCAACGGCGTCTGTTTTATCAGACCGCATTTCCAAAAAATGGAAAATGGAGCGGTTGGAGGAAGTGAAGAAACCGCTGTCAACCGATCAGGCTGTTGGTGACTTTGTAATGATACTGCATCCTGATCATACCCTGGAACAGGGGATGTATCCTGACGGACTTATCAGATCTACCTGGGAAATTGATGAGCAGAACAGGATACTTTCTATCAAAGACAATCAGACAGGACTTGTCTATAAGATGAAAATTGTGAAACTCACTGTATCAGAGCTGGTGTTGCAGGATGTGGCAGCAGACTCAGGGCTCACTATTTATTATTCCGCCAAATAGTACTGCCAACGCCGACACCGCTTGCTGCAAGCATGATGGATCCACAAAATAGGTCGGTCAATTATTCCTGCTGCAGAACAAAACTGCTGATCCGTCACATGCTGCCCGTTATCTTGATGTTTTGCCGCCGATCTCTCTTGTTATTCATCCGGCAGTTCAAGGAAGCAACGGTTTAAACCCATCGTTGTACTGCTTTGGTTTTGTGATACTTTTTCTTATAAAAAAAATGAGCAAACTGTTAGCAGTGCCAAGTCGGAGCGAAACGGAATTTTTCTATTGAAAAACCCTGTGGTTGATTTGGAAGTTGTTGAATGGTGGGAGAATAAAAAAATGAAGATGCAGAAGGATGAAGGCTTCCTGCAGAAGGTGGTTAAAAATAAAAATGCTGTGGCTGAATTTGCGAAAGTGAATACGCATTTTTTTATTCCGATTTGAAATCATCACGTACCACATGCTGTTTGGGAAATGATATAACCGGTAAATATTTTCCTGATAAGTTGCATGCGGAGGTGCTAATAATGATGATTGCAAGCTCACATCATGTACTCATCAAAAAAAAATTTTCTTTTTTTTTTATGCCGAGCAACCTGTTGCTGATGTCAATCAGTGATTTTCATGACGCGAATATTTTTCTGCTGCATGATGTTGTTATGATTTGAAATCGTACAATCATTTTTTTGTGATTTGTTGAAATGCTTAGTGGGCGTATGTTTCAGCAGCATGTTATGATTCCTGCAGCGAAGAGATTCAAATTTATTTTTGGTGAAGTGGTGCGGATGCAACTCATTTTTTCGAAACAGAAAAAATCATTGGAGGATGTTGTTGGCTTTATTCACATTGTTGTGTGAATAAAAATGTTCAAAAATATTTTTGTTATGAATTGATTCATTCTTATTTTGATGAAAATTTTAAACTATGGCTACAAAAAAGAAAGCAGCAAAAAAGGCTGCAAAGAAAGCAGCTCCGAAAAAAGGAGCTAAAAAAGCAGCTAAGAAAAAATAATTTAGCTAAGCTTTTTTGAATAACGGGGCATCGAAAAATCGGTGCCCCTTATTTTTGTAGTCACCTCTATTCGTCACTCCGGCGATTCTCAATGCACGACAACAAACAGTTTACGTTCAACCATATACCGATTGGTTGATGAAATGATTTTCCATTCGCATAAACCTATAGTTGTTCTTACTCTCAGCGAAGCGGAAAATTTCAAATGAAAAGCCAGGAGCATAAATGCACAAACCTTAAGCAGTGCTGAAGATCAAAGGACGGTGATATTTTTCAATGGAAAAATCTGCTGGATATTTTGACGGGTGCCCTTCGGTAAATCATGATCATACAGACTGTCCAATACGATTGATTGACTTACCGGTTTAGTCAAAAGACTGATTCGAGAGATCCGCCTGTTTCAGCATCTCTTCATATTCTGCAGGAGTAAGATCGTTGAAGAAGAAATTAACCGGATCAATGGCAACACCATTCTTGATAACCTCATAGTGACAATGCGGCGCGGTGGACTTGCCGGTGCTGCCTACATAACCTATCACATCACCGCGTTTTACTGCTTGTCCCTCCCTTACGATGATACGGCTCATATGTGCATAGTGTGTCTGATAGCCCACCATGTGATTGATGGTCACATTATTTCCATATCCACGGTCACCATAATCCACCACGCTCACCGTACCATTGCCGGTGGCATGAATGGGTGTTCCCGTGGGTGCGGCGAAATCAAGTCCTTCATGCATCTTGGGAATTTTATAGATCGGATCAATACGCATACCGAAGCCGGATGCAATGTGTGACAACTCCTTATTGGATATGGGCTGAATGGCAGGAATGGAAGCCAGTACTTCTTCCTTCTTTTTTATCAGCAATGAAATTTCATCATACGATTTCGACTGGATGTAAAGCTGTCGCCTGATCTGATCCAGCTTTTCAGCAGCAGACACCATCAGCTGGCCATTATCATAATTCATCAGCTCACGGTATTTGTTGATACCGCCGGATCCTGCCTGCCGGACGCTGGAAGGAATGGGTTCCGCTTCAAATATTACCCTGTATATATTGTCGTCGCGGTCCTCAAGATCGGCTACCACGGCTGACATCTGATCAAGTTTCTTGTTCAGCAGATCATATTCCAGCTGCATCTGATTCAGTTCACGACGTAATGCTTTTTCTTTAGGTGAATCGAGGTAAGTATAAGCGAGATAGACAATAATAAATGCGAAAACCAAAGCGGCGGAAATGAATCCCGCTATGCGAAGGATTCTCGTACGCAAAGCTTCTTCAAACTTTTCGTAGCGCAGTGCCTGGGTATTATAATAGTATTTTACCTTTTTCATCTTTCCGTATCGCCTGTCCGGTAAATTATGTTTGACTTCCATCCATTCCGTATTCCTCCGTAAGCAGCATTTGTTTCAGCAGGAACACTGTTATGGGTGCCATGCAGGAAGAAGTATTATTAGCTAATTTTACGCGCTCACAGCACAGGAGCTCTGAACAAAATTAACCAATTAAATTTCTGCAAACAACGCATGTCCGGTACAAATCGTATGATGAACGCTAAAGAGATACGTTCAGTTTTTCTTGATTTTTTTGCCGCAAAGGGCCATGCAATCGTACCCTCGGCGCCCATTGTAATGAAGAATGATCCAACCCTTATGTTTACCAACGCTGGGATGAATCAATTCAAGGATATTTTTTTGGGTGATAAGACCGCTGTGTCCACACGGGTGGCGGATACACAAAAATGCCTGCGTGTGTCCGGAAAGCATAATGATCTTGAAGAAGTGGGCATTGATACCTACCATCATACCATGTTTGAGATGCTGGGCAACTGGTCATTTGGTGATTACTTTAAAGAGGAGGCGATTGAATGGGCATGGGAGCTATTGACTAAAGTTTATAAACTGCCGGAAGACAGATTATATGTGACCATCTTTGAAGGCGATGCGGCAGAAAATCTGCCAAGGGATGAAGAGGCAGCGGGCTTCTGGAAGAAATGGATTGCGGAAGACCGGATCATTTCAGGAAACAAAAAGGATAATTTCTGGGAGATGGGTGATACCGGTCCCTGCGGCCCCTGTACGGAGATACATTATGATACCCGTCCCGAGGCCAACAATGACGGACATGCCCGGGTGAATAACGATGATACCGGCATGGTGATGGAAATATGGAACAATGTGTTCATCCAGTTCAATAGGCTGAAAGATGGTAGTCTTGAACCATTGCCTGCCAAACATGTGGATACCGGTATGGGACTCGAAAGACTGGTGAGGGTATTGCAGGGGAAGACCTCTAACTATGACACCGATATTTTTACCCATACCATTACTGAGGTTGAGAAGATAACTGCTAAAAAATATGATTTTGGTGACAGCAAACAGGCTGTTGCCTTCCGCGTCATTGCTGATCACTTAAGGGCCATATCATTCACCATCGCTGATGGGCAATTACCTTCTAATACCGGCGCCGGTTATGTCATACGGCGTATTCTTCGCAGAGCAGTTCGTTACTATTATTCGTATTTAGATTATAAGCAACCCTTGCTGAACCAACTGGTGCCTGTACTGGCCGGGCAATTTGAAAATGTTTTTCCGGAATTACAGAAACAGGTAGATTTTGTAACGAAAGTGGTGAAGGAAGAGGAGGATGCGTTTTTAAG
>JBGAWA010000120.1:0-12731 GCA_044227805.1 Chitinophagales bacterium
ATCAGGGTATTGATCAGCACCACTCATTCGAGATTCGTGTTCCTGCAGAAGCGCTTGAAGGAAAAGATGAACCGATGTTTGAGAAGACCAAGGATAACATTGGAAAAATCATCAAGATACAGGTTGGAGATACCTATTTTAAGGGAATTGTTTCGCAGGTAAGCATCTCAAAATACAGCAATGCGCAAGGTGACATAGTGATCAGGGGATATAGCCCGTCTTATGTATTGGACGATCAACCAAATTGTCTTTCTTTCGAAAATAAGAATCTTCAGCAGATCGTAAATCAGGTGGCTGCCAATTACCCGAAGAATTTTGTCGAGATACAGTGCAATCCTAAAAACAAAGCCTCCATTCCTTACCTGGTTCAATACAAGGAAAACAGTTTCCAGTTCTTTCGCCGGCTTGCTTCCACTTATGGAGAGTGGTTTTTTTATGATGGGAGCAAATTGTATTTCGGAAAGCCCGCGGCAGAGAAGGAGATAGCACTCTATTTTGGGAAGGACCTCTTTAACTTCGATGTCTCCATGCGTATAATGAATCCCAATTTCAGCATGAAGTCTTATGACTATGAAAAGAATGAGGTAATTGAAAGTTCCTCTTCGGATGCTGCTGTAAGCAACTTAGATAAGTTTGGAGACCTGGCTCTTAAAGCTTCTGAGAACCTATCGAGTTTTAAACCTGCTGTTGTAACACATCAGGGATTGCTCGATAAAAGCAAGCTGGATGGAATGGTGAAGGTAACGAAGGGAATGATTGCAAGTCAGTATGTAGTATTAAACGGCGTAAGCAACTGCTCTTCGATAAAGATTGGAAGTGTGATTGATGTAACCGGGAAAATGGGATCAAAGAATACCAATGTCGATAATTTTGGTAAATACCTTGTGATTGCGGTAACGCATACTGCAGGAGGTGTTGGGAATTATCAGAATCATTTCAGGGCCATTCCCCACACGCTTGAGTTTCCGCCCCAATTGATTCCTGTACAGCGACCGCAATGTGAAACCCAAACGGCTGTTGTTAAGGAAAACAATGACACTAAAGGGCTTGGCAGAGTGCGGGTCCAGTTTGTATGGCAGAAATCCCCTGCAATGTCGCCGTGGATAAGGGCAGCTACGCCACATGGCGGAAAAGAACGGGGCATCTATTTCGTACCCGAAAAAGGAGATGAAGTGTTGGTCAGTTTTGAAAATGGGGATCCTGATTTCCCTTACATCTCCGGAAGCACTTTTCATGGCAAGGCTAAGTCTGATGGTGTGGAACATGCAAATAATTACCTCAAAGCGATTAGAACAACGAGTGGCAATTACATTGTATTCAATGATGTATCCGGGAATGAAGAAATTAAGATTTTTAATAAGGACGAAAGGAATATTCTCTCACTCACCTGAAGGAGACGGCAAGGTTACCATTAAAACAAAAGGATATAGAATTTAAGGCAGAGAAATCAATTACGATAGAGGCAAAGGAAAGGATCATTATTAAATCTGGAAAGGAAACTGAAATGACGGCGCAGGAAATGAAAATTGATGCTGGACAAAATATGATCTGAAAGACCAGGAGATAAAAAGCAAATCAACCAAGCATAGTTTACAGGCAGATGCAAGTGTAAGCATTAAATCTTCGGCTACAATTGAAATCAAGTCATCAGCTACAATGGACCTGGATGGCGGTGGAATTGCTTCACTGAAGGGTGGGTTGGTGAAAATAAATTAATAACCGGTCATTATGGTTGAAGAATACTTTCCAATGCCTGTTCCATTTGAAGCCATTCTTGACAGAAGGGACTTTTATAAAACCGATTTACGCAACTCTCTTTTCCAACGCATACATTTAGTGCTGGTCACTTTCCTGGGTGAATGCCGCTATGATCCCGATTTTGGGTGCAGTATCTGGGATTATGATTTTGAGAATATCTCGAATGTAAATGCCTGGAAGGACCAGGTAACCAAGTCTATTCAGGATTCATTGTCCACTCATGAAAAAAGAATTGATAAAATAAAAGTTACTGTTGATATTAACCCTGAAGAATTTTTTGACAGCCGCCTTGGAAAGGCTGCAAGAATCAGAAACGATTAGATGTGAAAGTTGAGGGAAGAATAATAAAAACAAATGAGCAGATGCGATCATTTTCAGAACCTGTTTATTTGAGCCCTATTTCATTGGACTAATTGCTGTAAAAAAACATTCCCTATGGAACTAAGCCAGGTAAGCATCACCTTTTCTGTTTCAGCCCGTCAGGACTGTGTTTCTGATGCTACAATTACCCTTTTAAAACAAATAGGAGCGGAATCCGGAAACCGGAACCTCCTGATTACCAGTACAGCTCGTTCTCCGAATGATCAGGCAAGGATAATGTTTGATAACTGTACAAAACTGGGAATCGCCTCGCAGTATAAACTATACGGACATAATGGAGATAAAGTGATCAAGGTTTTTGAAGAAGCTGTTAAGGAAAAGGATTTTAAGCGGGATGAAGTAATTGCTAAAATGGAAACAAAGATCCGCGCAATAGGTCCGGGTAAAGTTTCCAAGCATTGCGCTGATCCGTCTTCAATCAATGTCGTGGACATCCCGTTTTCATCTGTTACTGATAAAAATAAATTCAGAAAAAGCCATTAATAAATATTCTCCCAGCCCGATCTCGCGTTTTCTGGAAGAGGGAGAAAATAAATGTTTTCATATCGAAATTTTGAAAAGAAAAACTAATGTTGAGGCTTTCTTCTACCCGGGAACAGTGATGGTTTAGATCTGCAGGAAAGATTCCCTGTATCAGCACATTCTAAGTGAATAAAAAGTAATTTTTATGGCGGTTAACAATCTGGCTAAAGAAAAGATAAAAACAAGAATGCTGAAAAATGCTGCCCGTTTATGGGGAGCGGAAGATACGGATGTGGAAGTTTCTTTTGATCCTGTTGTAAGCATGCTGATTGAAGGTTGTGTGAATGAAGTGGAGAAGATCAATGATGACATCGCCAATACACAGTTCAGGGTAATTAATCGTATCGCTGAACTGCTTACTCCTGATGTGATAACGGCACCATATCCTGCACATGCCATTATCTATGCAAGGCCTACTGAAGCGCAAACAACTATTTCGCCTGAGGTTCAGTTCTTTTACAATAAAAAAATTTCTGCCGCATCTGCCACACAACAGGAAGCATCAAAAGAAATTTTCTTTTCCCCGCTTTCTACATTCAATCTTATTGATGGCAGTGTGCGTTATCTTGCTCTGGCTGACCGAATCTATTCGCTTCAAAATGGCTATCAGAAAAGCATTGTGATGGAGGCGGACAGCAAAAGGAGATTGGAAAACAATACCTTTTGGATAGGGTTAGAATTAAATGCGGAAATTCCGAGTCTTGACGGCCTTGCTTTTTATTTTGATATCAGGAACAATCCTGAGAGCAGGCTTTTTTATAACCTGTTACCTCATGCCAAATGGCAGATTGAGGATGATCCTATCAGTACAGAAACCGGATTGAAACCGGATGAACAGAAAAGGCAGATTGAGGGCGAATTTGACTTGAATAAAAGGATTAGTTCTGAGATTGGCCAGTTGTATGACAAATGTTTTATCAGAATCACAGACTTTCCAAAACGGTCTCTTAAAAGCCTGAAAAGAAAATATCCTGAAAAATTTTCAGAAGCGTTTCGTTCTGCTGATCTGGATAAAATCAGTGAGCAATTGGTTTGGCTGAAAGTGGTTTTTCCTCCGGGAATTACTGAATTGTTGCTTGGAGATGTGCTCTGCAATGTGAACTGTTTTCCCATTATCAATAAACACCTCAATGAATTTACATTCCGGCTTCAGTCCAGTTTAAACATTGTACCTCTTTCCACCACTGATTTTTTTCTAAGTGTTTATAAAGTGACTTCATCTGACGGGTTCAGGTATTTGTCCAATCCGCTTTCAAGTTCACGTGCATACAACGCCGGCACTTATATGCTGAGGCAGGGCGGCATTCAACGTTTTGACCATCGTAATGCCACTGAAACAATTCAATACCTGCTTGACTTACTTAGGGATGAAAGTGCGGCTTTCGCCTTGCTGGGCAATGATTTTCTTACCTCTGTTATTAAACAGTTTAATTCTTTGATTGCCTTGCTTGAACAAAGGGCAGGGAACACCCAGGCCAATGGCGAACCAACATCCTATCTCATTATGAATCCGAGGCAGGCAGGTGAAAATGTCTTCTTATCCTTCTGGTCATCTAATGGCGACCTTGCCAATAACATCAGGGCAGGTAACAAACTGGAATTATATGGCGGAGGTGATGTGCGAAGTGAAACACTATTCCTAATGACCACTACGAAAGGTGGTAAAAACAGGTTGAATGATCTGGAGCGACTGAATGCATTTAGGAGTTCTTTGATTGCCCGTGGCAGAATTGTCACTCCAAACGACATCAGACTTTTTTGTGAAAATGAATTGGGTGAAAACCTTAAGGATGTAAAAGTGAAAAAAGGATTTACGGTTGGCAATGATTCAATAACAGGATTTGTTCAAACTATTGAAGTAATTATTTTTCCCTCTGAAAAGCTGAGGTCTTCTGCTGAACAATGGGAAGCTATTTGCACTGATCTTACAGAAAAGCTGCAACAACGTTCATCTTCCTTTATACCTTTTAATGTGATCATTGAAAAAGATAAAGCAACGAAAAGATGACCAGCATCATTGAAGCCATACGTTCTATCATTTCCCAATTACCATTTGACATACGTGCTGAAGTGGTAGCTGCTGACATGATATTAAGGGGCTTTTCGCAGGAAGACATCATAGTGGTTCCGCAGAGTTTATTCAAAAGACGTTTTGAGAAAGATATTTTGGAGGTTGCTGTAAAGGAAACCAGGCATGGTAAAGAATATTGTGCCATCGCTGTTTCACGTGAAGGAATTTACGATGCCCTGCCGCAGGCATTGGTTCACAGTGCCCGACGTTCAAAGGGGCAGGGGATGAAGTCAAAAGAAGAAATGTTGGATGAAATCAAGATAAGAAAAAGAGAGGAGAAGTTTGCGCGCCAATTTTTTCTTCCTTTTGAAAATGAATTTTCATACCAGCGGGTTGTGCTGGAACAGGAAGAGCAGAATATCCTTAGAGCGTATCAGAGCCAGTCGAGGTACACAGAATTGCTTAATCAGTTCTGGAAGTTACCAGAAGCATTGAGTCTGGAACAGAAAGCGAAGTTGATTTACATTTTACCTATCTTAAATAAGATTGTGGGTGACCTTTATCTGATGGAACTTTGTTACCGCTTGATTTTGGATTTGCCGGTGAAACTTGAAGTCGGGTTCGGCTATTGGTTTTCAACGGGACACCGGTTTGTTTTGAATGACGAATCCGCTGTGCTGGGAATTAGTACTGCTTGCGGAGCAAAGAGTAATCATGGCAGGCCAACCATAGTTTTGAACCTCGGACCAATTCCGTCTGCTCAGGTTCCACAGTATGTTGAAGGAAATAAAAGGCATGCAGAAATTTTGTCGCTCAACGATTTCTTACTGCCCCTCGATGTGGATTATAAGTTTAACTTTATTGTTGAAATGGAGGAGGAAGTGAGGTTATCGGAAAAGAGCAATGTGAGGTTGGGATACAATTTTTTTATGCCGCGTTCCAATAAAGCTACAGTAAATTGAGAACCTGTTAGCTTTACAATCAATGGTAGATCTCTCTGAATCGGAAGGATTTCTTTTCTCTATTGTGGAGAGGGGCGGGGTGAGGATAAAAATTTGAAGACAACCGCGATTCTAGAGCAATAATATTAACAATAACAATAACCATTTAATCATTCATAACACACTTATAATGCTTCAATCAGCAGCTTCAGGAATTGCAGGACAGGGAAGATCCGCAGTTGGAAATGAAATGACGAGGGTGAGTAAGAATAAGTACTTCAAATACTTACTGGTGGTTTTTTTATTGGGAGCCATCACTTCAATGGTTGGTTTTCTTCCCATGGTCAATCCTCAATGGGTGCATCTGATGCTGATGGCTATTTTGATCTTACTTGGCATTGTGCACCTTTCAGAAATGAGCAGAAGGTTTGGATGGGCAGCAAATAATGACTTGCAAACCGAGTTCCTGTTTACGTTGTTGGTTACGTTTATTGGTTGCATTGGTTTCGCTATCGCATTTTATGTAGTAGGAAGATACGTACCTGCCTCTTCTTTCATGAACGCAGGTTATACAGCACTGATGTCGGCTGCCTTTATTATTTTTCCACTCCCCTGGCTGCTTGAAAAATCGTTTAATATGGCCATCAGCATTCCACCGGAGCGATATAAAGAATGGCTGTTTCCGACACGTACCATCGTACCGGATGAATCCATTGACCGGAGCAGATATGCGGCAGTTACAATCGTTCTTCCAAAGAGGTATGGGGATTCGCTGAATTCCAATTTGCAGGGGAAAGCATTTTATGAAATCAAACTGGGTGATATGTTCTATTTCTATATCCAGGAATGGAACTATAAATATCCCAATGATAAAATTCAGTATCTTGACAATGAAAATAAATCCTTTGGTTGGTATTTTTACATCAAGGATAAATGGTGGCAGTCGAAGAGATACCTTGATCCGGACTTAACCATTTATCAGAATGGTATCCGAATTAACCAGATCATTAAAGGAGAACGAGTTAAACTGCAGTAAATACCGCGCATGCTTCCTGAAATAAAATTTTGGCCTGTAAACTGGGTGGATGGAATGAAGGTTTCCGACCGGCACTTTATTCAACAGGAACAGTCCTTCACTGACCGGCTTCGCGATTATGCAGCGATGGGGATGACTAACTTTAACTATGGATTGCTGATTCCTGCTCCCGGAGTCCGATCTTCACTCGAATTAACATTTCATGCTGATCAGGCAAAATTGATACGCGTTAAGGTAAGCGAATGCAGGGCAATTACTCCAGCAGGCGCGAGGATTGAAATATCTTCAAGCGATTCAAAGGATGTGCAATTCTTTCACAGGGAAATAGAAACTGACTATAAGATCAAGAGTGTTACTGCCTCAAAGTTGGATATTGTGATCGTGGTGAATCCTTTTGCAAGAGTTCCTTCGGGATCTTCAGATCCGGCAGAGACACCGAGCCGTTCTCCTTTCACATTGCCGGAATGCCGTTTGGAAATTATCCCTTCTGATCAAGTCAATCAGAATGAACCTTCAGCATTTAACATAACTATTGGCAAAATAAATGTAGTAGATGAGGATATCGTACTTGATGAGTCCTATATTCCTGCGTGTACCAGCATAAACAGCTATAAACTGCTGGAAGATCAATACCAGTTGATGACGAGACAACTTTTCGAAATGGGTGCATCAGCTATGGTCATAACACAAAAAATCAACTCAGAGCCAAAGAAGACCGAACTGGCTAGTAATGTTTTCTACCTTGCAGAGAAGGTGTTGAGTTATTTATCCATGGTAATTCCGCAGCATCGGTTAACCATATTACAAGGACCGCCTGTGCTCATGATTGAGAAGCTTTCATCGCTGGGTTACGTTATCAGTGCGGCGGTGAATGCTGTTCCTGACAAGGAGAAGGAGAAAATGTTCAATTATTTCAAGCAATGGACGGAATTGTCGCAGTCGCAGTTTGAAGGTGCTGTGATGTCGGTGATGAATATTGAATACAATCATCAGGATATTGCCAGATCGCTTCAGACGGCAACCAGGTTTGTTTCGGTAGTTGCAAAACTCTTCAAACAGTTGAGTAAACTCAAGTACATTGGTGAGCAAAAGGATTCCGGTATTGTGATTGGAGAAACAATAGAGCCAGTTGTAAGACCGGAAAGGCCTCCTATCCGGGAACCTGAAAGAAAAAATACTGGCTGGGGTTTTCTGATGGATTAAAAAAATGAGTGGTGAATAGTAAATAGTGAATGCGATAATCCAGAATTACTCATTGATAAAAGGGAAGGCAGGGCAATCGAAAATCGTTTTTAGAATTCATCTTTTCTTTCCATCTTGTAGAAAAAATATCGTACTGTAAGCATGAAACCCCTGAATCAAAAGGAAAGAAATAATCTGTTCTTTCAGTTCTTAGTGTTTTACGTGGCATCAATTATTGTGGTGTTGTTTGCTGCGTTTGGGAATATTCAGATGAATTCGCAGCAGAATAAGGATTTGAATGACACGATTAGTAAGTTGAAAAAAGAGAAGAAATTATCGGAAGATTTTTACATTCAAATGAATAAAATCGAAGATGTAATTTCAGATGTTACCACTTCAGATGCTAAGATTAATTTGCAAGCAAAGTTCGATGCCGATAGACGGGTATTGTTTGAAATCGCTTCTAAAGATACCTCAAGGCATCACGTCTTGGATGGATGAATATTATTAGGGGCTACGATAACAGGTGGAATGATAAATCTAAAATTACTGATAACAAAGATTTTGAAACACAATTACAGACTGCGAGGACTGATCGCGACAATTGGAAAGAAAAGTATGAAGATATGAAAGAGTCAAGAGATAAATTACGTGACAAAGCACAGTAAATGATCAAAGGCAAACAGTAAAACTTCTCTCCACTATTACTTCGCATGACCCGCGCATTCGTGTCGAGAGTAGTATCACCAATCTGAAATGTGGCAGATTGACAGGGGAATGGAAGGATTATAGAGGACGAAAACTCTGATGAAATCAAAGTTGAGTTTTGGGATAGTGGCAGGTTTAAAGGCTTTTATGGTCCGAATCCTATTTGTGTTTGGATAAAGAAACAACGGTTAGGGAGTTTGGTAAATTATTCCAGTTGACATAAAATAATCTTATGATCCCGGTTTTGAAGTCAACGCGCTCAACTATCCCAACTGGCAGAAAATATCTGGCATGCTCAAATGGCAGGTCATCACCGTATGTTGACTTTTGGTTCCAAGAAAAAATACAACAGGAAGGAAGCGATGACTGTTCGCGATGAAATTTTCTCCGGTCAGATTCCCAGAATCCTGAGTCGTGATGAATATCCTTTTGCGTGTACGAAAGAAGGAGGTGCTGCTTCATGGATTGGGCGTATTCCGACGAGAGAAAATAGCGCACAAGGCGGATTGATTGCGGCCTTTATTAAGAGATATGATTTGAAGGAGGGAGATAGTTTTAAAGTAGAGGATACCAACTATAGTGAGGGATAAATACGGTCGAATCTGGATAATAATTTTGGAGTAGAAAATATTGGCTTCTTTAAATTAATAGCCAGTTAATATGGCATTAAGAAGTTTTTCAAAAGGGGAATTAGTTCTCAATAATGAGGACGCCCTTAAGGTCTTTGCATTTTTTTTCGAGGATACTCATGGAATTACTTCGAATGAAATTACAGATCAGGACCGTGCTTTCGCACAAGCTTTAATGGTTGAGGCAATTCAATCTAGTCAGGCATTTGGAGTGACTGAAATATTATTCAAGCTTTTTGGGACTGGCACCGCATCAGAATTTAGCAGTGTAAAGGGAATAACTGAATTCATGATTAAGAGGGGTAAATCACTATGGTTTAATAATAATATTAAGCATCCGCTGATTTACGAAACAATTAGGAAAACCATTGCATATGCATTCGTGCACTCAGAATGGGGTGCAAGGTGGGCAACAGGCGAATACCTAAATCAATATTAAAAATAAGAAGAAATATGGGTAAACCCGCAGCACGGATTGGAGATATGCATATCTGCCCCATGAGTGATGGTCCCAAGCCACACGTAGGTGGACCGGTGGTAGGCCCTGGAGTTCCAACTGTACTTATTGGAGGGGTACCGGCAGCGGTGATGGGTGATATGTGTACTTGTGTGAGCCCTGCGCCGGATTCAATAGTACTTGCATCCACAGGAGTACTGATTGGGGGGAAGCCCGCGGCAAGAATGGGTGATAATACGGCACATGGTGGAGTGATTACACTTGGATTGACTACTGTTTTAATTGGTGAGGCAAGTTTTTCAACTGAAACAGTGGGCGGATTTTTTAATTGGATGCTATTTCAATTTAAAAAACTCTTTAACCCCTTCATTGGTAACTCGGTTACTACCGCAATCAATGATTTACCTGATAGTGCAGATAATGGAAAGGTATTGCGGGGGCAAACAGAAAATGATACTTGTGCCATAGCTTCAGCGTCTATGGCAATTGAAATTGTGAGTGGGCAGAGTGTATCAGAAGATGAAATAAAGGAAATAGCACTTTCTAATGGAACTTATACTAAAGGTGTTGGGACTACCCAATCTAAATTGGGGGATTCAATAAATGCAGTTGGATTCAGTGGTGTTTCAGCAGAATCAAAAATACTGACACCTAAAGATGTAGAAGATACACTGCGCAATGGTGGAGTAGTAATTGTTTCAGTAAATAATGAGCAATGGTTTAATACTCCTGGTGGACATGCGGTTGTGGTTACGGGAATCGGTTATGACGAAAATGGAGAAAAAGTGTATGAGATAAATGACCCCTGGCCACCTAATTCCGGAAAAAGATTACAGGTACCAGCAGACAGTTTTGAATCTGCTTTTAATGGATATGGAACCACTGTGATAAAGAAATAATATGATCGACTTTCAAAGGGCTTACAAAGCGGTGAAAACCTTTGCTTTCTCCAAAGACTTGATGACGGATATTACTGATGTCAGTTATCCAATACCCTCCCTGAGAAGTGAACACAATTTGCCCCTAAAATTCATGCTTTATTATGTCCTTCCGGATATTCGAAGTGGTTATACTATTGCCAGAAGCACAAAATATTTCGCTCAAATTGAATTAGATTTAACCACGTTTGAGATTATATCTTGGAGTAAAAGAACAATAGACTTAGAATATGTAAATCTAAAATCAAAGGCACTTCAGGAATTATCAAATAAAAAATACGTTGAAATGCGAAACTTGTTCATGTTGACCAGTAATTCGATTTTGGAAAAATACTGGGGAATAGCAAGCGCTCAAGAAAATACTGAGGAATTGAAGGTGAAATATCTTGATTTATTCAATATTCTTGCTGAGCAATCACTGTTACTCGATTATAAAATTTTGAATGAAGATTTTTGGAAATGGGTAGAGATTAAATAGCCTTATAATGTAGTCTTTTAATCGAGAGCATTGTCCTTCTTAATTTTGAAAAGGCAATCACGGAAACTATTAAAGTTTAATTTATCAATTTCTCGTTGCCAGTTTCAAAAAATGAAAACTAATATTCTAATGATCTACATACTTGTTGCAATCGATGGGACTGGCTCCGGCACTGATGAAAAGGGAAGTGCCGGATGGAGGAAAAGCGATGGAAGCAATAGTTCCGTTTATAAGTTTTGCCAGGACTTTAAAACACCTTTTGGGTTTAAGAAGTATTTTGACGGACCGAGTGAAAAACTAACAGGCCAGGACTCTATTGATATTTATGTAAATGCTTTCGGTTTTCTTACAGATGCATTTATATCGGCGCAAAAACAATTGCGGGATAAATTTATCTACATAAAAGATTGGAACGAACAAAAAACCGAGGTTCTCAAGAATATCCAGATATGCCTTATAGGTCATAGCCGCGGCGGATTAATTGCTATTGAAATAGCGAAGAAATTTCCGTTGAAGCGGACATACTTCATGGGGTTATATGACGCTGTTGACCGTCAACCTTTTTTTGATGGTTCTGTGATCAGCAATGTGGATGTGCTGTATCACGCCATGAGAAATCCGGATACTTTCTCCCGCTCATTATTTTCAAATGCCGGCACAAATATTTCCGCGGATGTAAAAAGCCGTAATACGAAAACGTTTTTCACTTCTCATGGCGGAATAGGAGGTGATTCTGAATTTTATTTCAGCGAGCTTACTGATTCATCACCCATTCAATATGGAGCGGAGAGGATGGCTGATTCATTGATTGTAAAAACTTCTGTGCTCTTTCATCATCCTACCGAGAGTGTTTTTAAAGCAGAATCAATGAGAGCAGATAGCTGGATCAGAGACGGCGCTCAAAATGCGGGATTGCCAATTGGGAATTATTGTTCGATATAGCATTTAGCGCAGGCTGTGGGGGTAAAGATTATCATTTTGCATTGGATTGATCAGGGAAATACTTTTTCATCAGGGCTTCATATTCGGGTGTGAAACGCACTGAGTCAAGGTCGTGATCTTCTTGGATTTTGTCGTGCCCATATGATGTAAACCCATTTTTGAATGCTGCCTCAAGGTATTCAATTGTTTTTGCAGTATCATTTAGCAGCGAGTAACAGCATGCAATGTTGTAGTGCCATGCATCCTTTTCCTCGCCTTTCATTTCTTTTTTGTACTCTTCAATGGCTTTAGAGTACTCTTTTAGCTCGTAATAGACTGCTCCTTTGCTCACTGAAGAATCAGAAAGTAAACTGCGAATCAGTTCCTGATAGCGAATATGAGTATCAAGCGGACTATAAATGCTATCGGAAATAAACTCGGGGAAGTAGTAACCACTAGATCTATAGCTGAATACTTTTATTAGTGCATCCAAACAGTTATCTATTTTTCCTGAGCGAATATAAATTTTTGATAGGCTCACAAAATACATTTGATTGACCATTGATGAATCTTTGACTTCCGGAATAGAAAGTAACGCATGAATTGTATCTCCAAGCTGTAAATAAGCATCAGCTAATTTCAGTGAAGCATAGTAATCGTTTGAGTCAATTTCGGCAAGTTTTTTAAGATAGGGGAGTGCCTTGTCAAATGATTTTTTGTTTTCTCCCATCATTCTAATATGTGATGTGTAAAATGAAGTCCAATAATA
>JBGAWA010000121.1:0-10341 GCA_044227805.1 Chitinophagales bacterium
ATTACCTCTTTCCGATGCGGGTGCGAAAGTAATCTTAAACTCCGAGATTATTACTATTCGGCAAAAGATTGCGCAACACGGACCGCCCATCACTGCCTGGCAGTATTACCTGAGAATCTCCCGTGCAATGACAAGTTTCTGTATTTCTGATGTGCCTTCGCCAATGGTGCACAACTTGGCATCACGGTAGAATTTCTCCACCGGAAAGTCTTTCGTATACCCATAGCCGCCAAAAATCTGCACCGCTTCATTGGCAATCTTCACAGCAATTTCCGATGCATAGTACTTTGCCATTGCTGCCTCCTTTGTCATCGGCAGATGCTTGTTTTTCAGGTCAGCCGCCTGATGTGTCAGCAATTCAGCCGCATTGATTTGTGTGATCATGTCGGCCAGCTTGAAACTGATGCCCTGGAAATTAGAGATGGGCTGATCGAACTGTTGCCGTTCTTTAGAATACTTCACCGAGGCGTCATAGGCACCTTTAGCAATGCCTAAGCTCAATGCGGCGATAGAAATTCTTCCACCATCCAGCACCTTCATCGCCTGCGGAAAGCCCTCACCCACCTTACCCATCAGGTTATCCTTTGCAACACGCAGATTGTCGAAAATAACCTCTGTTGTTTCTGAAGCCCGCATGCCCAGTTTGTTTTCCTTTTTTCCGGCCGATAGTCCCGGTGTGCTTCTTTCTACTATAAAAGCGGAACTGTTGTTTTTGGTACGGGGATCTCCGGTTCGGGCGAGTACCACCACCACATCACCCGATTTGCCATGTGTAATCCAGCATTTGGTACCGTTGATGATCCAGTCATCACCGTCCATTACTGCCGTGCATTTCATATTGCCTGCATCACTTCCCGTATTGGGTTCCGTTAATGCCCAGGCGCCCAACCATTCTCCGCTTGCCAGTTTGGGAAGATATTTCGCTTTTTGATCAGCATTGCCAAATGCTAAAATATGCCCGGTACAAAGTGAATTGTGCGCGGCAAGCGAGAGACCGATTGATCCGCAGACACGCGCCACTTCGGACACCACGGTGATGTACTCGTGATAACTCAATCCGGCACCTCCATATTCTTCAGGCACCAATACGCCCATTACACCCAACTCACCCAATTCCCTGAAGATCTCCCTGGGGAAAACCTGCGCTTCATCCCATTCCATTACATTCGGACGGATACGCTTCTCACAGAAATCACGGATCATTTGCTTGATATGTTGCTGATTCTCTGAAGTCGCGAAATGGAGCATGGAGGTAGTGGCTACAGAACTCATCTGTGTTGATTTTTTGCAAAAATAGTCAGATTCTTATTAGAGGAGAAAAGGAATTCCTTGACCTCAAAAATGCTCTATTTCGCGGCAGAAATCAGTACCGGAGGTACGGTTCGATTTTTTGGAGCATAGAGTCCGTAATCAGTTCAACATTTTTTAATTCTTCCCCCGACCTAAAATTACCATGCTGATTGCGGTAGTTAACTATCATGGATGCCAGTGTATATCTGAAATAGGGATGTTGCTTTAAATCGTCAACAGATATAGTATTGATATCCAGTTTGTGTACAGCCGATGCATCAATCGAAATCTGACTGCTTACCAGTTCAAATGTCTCTGGCGATAACCCATAAATTTCTTTCAATTGCTCCGGCGAATAATAGCCACCCAGTTTAGTCCTGTATTTGATAATCCTGGAAGACAATACCGGCCCTACTCCCCGCAGCGCGATCAATTGCAGGGAATCCGCGGCATTGAGTTCTACAACGTGATTCGGTTTTTTGTTAGCAATATTGACTGATGTGTCTATATCATGTTCAACTGCTGATGATACCGCTGAAACCTGTATATAAGGTTCTAACCGCTGAAAATCTGATTCGCTGAGTCCATAGATCTTTTTAAGATCCTCCTTCTTTGAAAACTTACCGCCCTTAGCCTTGTAATTAAGTATGATGCGAATTGTTTTTTCCGGTACACCAAGACGGCGCCATCCCTTTTCATCGATCAAATTGGGATCAAACGGAAAGAGTGACGGCCACCCTTCATCATGTTCCGATAATTTAACCTTGGCATCATGTTCCAGGAGAGCAAGATCGGCCACTTCCTGATCCGGATCATGTTCGGCAAGGGAGGTTCCCTCCACGCTGTTCCGGAAAGAATCAATCGCCTGCTGAAAAGCTGAAAAATCAACCGGAGCATCCTGGTGTAACCTTTTGAAAATGGCAGGCCAGCAAGCAACGACTGACATGAAGATCAGTAAGACGATTAACCCGTTGCGTTCTCTTTTATTGAACGTGAAATAGTCGCGGACCATTTTTTTCCACATATACAGAAGCAGATAAGTTGCTCATAAATATTTTTACTATTGGAAAGATACACACTTCCATCGAACACGCCAACAATCACCATTCAATTTTTAATCCGTCATAAGCGAGAAACATCTTGGCAGGCAGTTTTGCGGATACTTCCTCTTGCTTGCCCAGTTGATGACTGATGTGCGTGAAATAAGTCGCTTCAGCTCCTATCTCCTCCGCCAAAGCGATTGCTTCATCCAAACTGAAATGAGAAATATGTTTCTCCTTTCGCAGCGCATTTAAGACCAGGAACCGGCTTCCGTGGATCTTGCGTTTTTCTTCTTCCGCGATAAAGTTCGCATCGGTGATATAGCTGAAGTCTCCAAACCGGTAGCCAAGCACCGGAAGTTTATAATGAAGGACTTCGATGGGAAGAAATTGAATGCTACCGATGTTGAATGAATTATTAGGAGTAACTGTATGCAGCTTAATTTTAGGAATACCCGGATAGTCATTTACTGGATCAAAAGCATAAGCAAATTCACTTTTGATTACCTCCTGTACCGAATGCGTCGCATAAACATCCATGGGTTTCTGCATGAAATAGTTGAAGGCACGCACATCATCCAGTCCGGCCAGGTGGTCTTTGTGCGCATGGGTGAAAAGCACTGCGTCCAGCCGCTTCACTTTTTCCCGGAGCATCTGCTGCCGAAAGTCAGGACCGGCATCTACGGCTATACACGTATCCGGAGTTTCGATCATAATAGAAGTCCGTAACCGTTGATCCCTGCTGTCCCCTGAATGACATACCGGACAGTGACAACTGATTACCGGAATACCCTGTGACGTGCCTGTTCCTAAAAATGTAACCTTCAATTTTTTATTCTTTCCTCCTTTATCTGTTCTAAAAATTCCAGTGACTTTTCCGAGAGATTGGCAGGATCAATTACAATCTGAGACAGTATATCGAGCAAACTGTTGATGCGCGATTCCGTATCAAAATATTTATTGATGACGAGTACCTTCTTGTCTTCCAGGATACAGTATCCGGATTTAAAGGTGCCCTTCTCATACCGCACAACATAGTCGCTTTCGCGGTAGAGTTGTTCTATTTTTTGAAGTGTAGCAGGTGTGTATCTGAACATAAATCAAACAAGGCAGTAGTTAGGAATCAGTAAGCTTCAAATAACACCGGCAACATTTACTACTGAATAAACATTGCTTTGTTATTTGAGATGAATTACTTTACGTTTGTAATGCTGAACGTGCGATCGCAAAGATAGCTGTTACAATTCAGTATCAGTGGCTACGATATTCACAATACATCAACCAATATGCGGATTATTTTATTGCTGATTTTCCTGACCGGTTTCCTGCACATTGCACTATCACAGGATGCTTCCAGAACTGATCTTCGTTTTCGTGGAGGAGCAGTGGTTGGATTAAACGCCTGCCAGGTTGATGGAGATGATTATGCCGGTTATCATAAACTGGGATTTAACGGTGGTTTCCTGGCAGAAATTCCGGTATCTAAAAAATTCTTTGTCAGCATGGAGATACTGTACAGCCAAAAGGGGGCAAAAAGCAGGACTTACCAGGGCATTCCCACAGAATACCAGGCCAACCTGAATTATGCAGAGATTCCGGTACTCTTCAATTTCCAGGAGAAGTCCTCCGTCAATTTCGGATTAGGCGTTTCGTATGGCCGGCTTGTGAAATACAAAGAATACAGGGATGAACTGCAACAACCTCCCACCGATGATTTTAAACGGGATGATATTTGCGCACTTGCCAATGGCAGCTACCTGATCTCCGATCATTTTCATTTGAATGTGCGGTTCGCCTATTCGATCATTCCATTTGGCCATCGCGATACAAGCAATTTCAATAACAGAGGTATGTACAATAATGTGCTTTCTTTCCGGCTTGCTTATGTTCTGTGAATCTTAGGCGCTGGTGTAGAAACGGGTTATTCCACTATCTTTATAGATCTGCCTGACATAATATTGCTATCTCGCCACTATCATCCTTACTTTGTTTTAACTTAACTATAACATCAAATAATATGAGTGAAATAACCAACTCACGGATCGCCATGCTGATTGACGGTGATAACGCGCAGCCGAAACTGATTGCACTGATCTTGTCAGAAGCTTCAAAGTTTGGGAAGGTCACCATCCGCCGCGTTTATGGTGATTGGACACAACAGTCTATGAATGGATGGAAAAATGTGCTGAATGAAAACGCAATCAGCCCCATTCAGAAATTCTCTTATACAAGTGGTAAAAATTCCACCGACAGCGCCCTCATTATCGACGCAATGGATATTTTGCATGGCAACCTCGTGGATGGTTTTTGCATCGTTTCCAGCGACAGCGACTATACTGGCCTGGCAAAACGCATTCGGGAAGCGGGCATCTTTGTGCTCGGTATTGGAGAACAAAAAACACCGAAGGCTTTTGTGCATTCCTGCGACAATTTCACTTTTTGCGAAACGCTGCTGGCAGAGGAAGAAGCTGAAAAAGCACCCTATGAAAAAAAGAAGATAAAATATACTGTGCTCAATAAGTCAGGTACCAGGCATGATCTTAATTTGCTTAACAAGGCATTTAATATGGTGGTGGGCGACAACGAAACTGCTTATTTATCTGAAATCGGTCTCGGGCTGCGTAAACTTGATCCCAGTTTCGATCATCGGACCTATGGGTTCAAATCATTAGCCGAACTCTTCCGCTCTCTTGATAACCAGTTTGAGGTTTTGACAAATGACACAAACGGTATGAAAGTGTATATGGTTAAAAAGAAATAATCAGCTTGTTCTTGCCTTTCATCAGCAATATCAAGAAAATATTCAAACCATTTTTCTGCTGCCCACCCAAACGAATCGTTTAATAACGAACTCAGGATTGGTGAACGAAGCATTGCCCGCTGGATTCCCGCCGGTAACATGAAAGTCAGAAAAGGCAGCATGCTGATTCACCCAGATCGGCCCGGTAAGATTAAAGGTGACCGGTGTGAATACTTCTTCCAACTCATCGGTAATCATACGCATGACCGATTCATCAGTAGTATAGGCGGCACAGGTAATGGCTCCTTGTTTAATAGCGAGATCTTTGGCCAGCTTCACTGATTCTGCCGTATTTTTTGTTCTTACCGCAATGGCAATCGGACCAAATAATTCACTCTCAAACAAATCAGTTTCAGACGCCTGTACTTCCAGCAAGACGGGCGATATGGTTCTTGAATTTTCAAATTCATCATTCTTAACTGCCACGGAAGTCAACCATAGCTTGCCTCCAATACCACCTGCTTTACTTGCACGGTTCTCAGTCACTTCATTCTGAACAGCTCCGAGGACACCTGCTCCCATCCTGGGATTATTTACCAGGCCGTTCATGTGTTCCTTCAGCTTCGCGACCACTTCATCAAATGAAAGCATCTCCTCTCCCGCTTTTACCAATTCAGGAATGAAAAAATTTTGCGGGGCTGTACACATCTGTCCGCTATAAAGCGAGACTGAAAAAGCGAGGTTTTGCAGAACGGGCTCAAGTTCTTTCACCGAATCAATAATGACAGAATTCACACCTGCCTTTTCCGTGAAAACAGTTTTGCCGGGAATGGCTTCCACATAATTGCCAAAAGCGGTTCCTCCGGTATAATCTATCAGCTTAATGGCCGGATGCAGAGCAAGTTCCTTTGTATTTTGCTCTTCGGATGAATCCGCGGCCAGTTGTACCGTGTTCGGATCAAACCCATTTTCCAGCAATGATTGTTGCAGCGCAAGCACACATATAGCAATTGGTAAAACAGCTTTAGGATGCGGCTTAACAATCACCGAATTACCGGTCACCAGGCTCGCAAATAAACCCGGCAGCGTATTCCAGACCGGGAAAGTGGAACATCCGATGACCAATCCTATCCCTTTAGGCTTCGGAGTATAGGTTTTTTCCAGTTTCACGGAAGTTTTCCCCATAGGCTTTTCCCACACCACTTTTTCAGGAAAACGGGATTGCTCGTAATAGCCGAGTGCAATGGTCTCCAGTGCACGATCCGCTGCATGCGGACCCGACGCCTGAAACGACATCATCCACGACTGCCCTGTGGTATGTTGCGTTGCCAGGGCAATATCGAAGAAGTGCGCTTTGACTTTTTCCAGCGATTCCACAAGCAAGCCGGCCCGCTCAGCAGGTGTTGTGTTTTTCCAGACATCAAAAGCATGCCTTGCATTAATAATCAATTCTTCGGTTGTATAAATAGGGTAAGCTATGTTCAAAGCTTGCCTGGTGTAAGGAGAAATCTCTTCACCCTTCCATTCCGCGGGAGAACCTTGCGAAGGCAGTTCAAACCTTTTTCCTTCGTATGCATGATACGTTGCAGCACCTTCCGCCGGTGCGGCATCACCGTACGCCTTAGGATGTTCCGGAAAAGCTGCATAGTAAGTCCGTTCGTGAATAGCTTGTATCGCGCGATCAATAGTAGCTTTGTGCTTTTCGAAAAGTGTCATGTTTCTGTTTAGTTTTACTTCTCCTATTTCAACGATCAAACATGTATCCCACTGTAGTAATGCAATATCATGTTAAAATATTGGGCTAAATTAAAACCATTTTTCGAGCGAATGATAACAGATTTCAAAGATCATATTGTACACCGTGGTGTGATAGGCCGGAAACCGGTTTCACAGATGGCGGCATTGTTGATGAAACTCATGAATTGTGTTATGGAAGTGGCAGGGAGCCGGGCAAAACGGGTAGTTGAAATCTGCATAATCATTTTTTTACAGATGCTGCCACCTGCTGTCATGCATGCGCAGGAGACTTTACAATCGCCGCTGAAAGGAAGTGAATATGGCAGGTATTATATAAAAAGCCTGAAAGATCATGGGGCGCTGATTGTCAGGTTGAATTATAAAACAAAAGCGATCAACGCGCTGATGCAGTCAGGCAATAGCAACTACGCAAACCAAATACGGTATCAACAGGCAGAAGAGAATTCCATGATCATGCAAGCCTTCCGGAAGTACTATTCATTTAGTCCTGTCTATTTTATTTCGTACGATTCGACAACCGCATTCATAGAAGGCCGGCGGTCTTCCATTTTTTTGGACTCCGAGCTGAAAATTGACAGCAGCATTCACACAACAGCCACCTTTTTTCTTTTTGCTGAGATTGGCACATTAGAGACGCCTGTTGCGGTGGATAAGCTACAACCAGAGCAGGAAAGTGCTCAGCGTGGATTGATGGATGAAGTCCTGGTGATCCGTAATACAGATCTCAGCCAGTTGCACGACCCGTTTCCATATTATGTGCAGCGTCCTTCAGGATGGGAAGGCAGAGTGAAGAAACTGGAAAAAAAATTTCAGCAATACTATCTACGGAGCAAGTAGTCCGCATTCCATGTAACTTGTAAAACACTATCATTTACTGATGTCCAAAGCGCGGGCATCATAGTTTTGTCCATTTGACAGTTTCCGTATTTACACCCGGAATGATAACCTGCAGAAGATAAATACCGGGAGTGAGCAATCTCACCTTCATGTGAAGCTCAGTGGTTCCGGGCTGAAAAGCCATTTCATCAACAACTTGTCCCATCAGGTTAATAAGCCTGGCATGACCTGCTGTAACCTGCCTATCAAAATGGGCCCTCAATTCATCCTGCACAGGATTCGGATACACCTGCACATTTAATGGAGCGGGAACAACTTCAACAGCACCGCCGATTTCCAGCGGAATAATTTGAATGGAATAGTCTTCTACTTCACCATGGAAAAAAGTATCGCAAGGATTTTGGTCATCGCCCCGTTTCATGGATACCCTCATTCTTGTTTTCCCGGTAGTAGCAGAAGATGGCACCGTAAAATTCTTCGTGATCAGACCTTTCTTGTTTGATTGCTTATTGATAATGGTCTCATTATTTTCAAATACCCCATTGCCATTGAAATCAATCCAAATCTTCCACGATTCATTAAATCGCGCTCCGGAAAATCCCGCGCTGAACGTTAATGAATTCTCTGAATTGAGAACCAATGCCGAAGCTAATGAAGTGCCATTGAAATAACCACTATCAGCGCCTGATTCCCGTTCGATTGCACCACATTTCACATAATCTATCCATTCTTTATCTGTATGCTTTCCTGCTGATCCGCAATAGATAACCAAAGGAGCAAAGGAAACGGTGTAATCTTCCACTTCACCATACTTGAATGATTCACACGTACTGGAGGCTGTATCAAACTTCATGGAAACCCGCATCCTGGTATTGCCTGCAAGACCGCTTGGAACAGTGAATGTACCGGTTACTGCCCCATCGACAGGCTGTGACTGAAATACCTTTTCATTCAAATCATAAAAATCAAGGTCCTTATTGTAGTCAATCCAGACCGTGAATATCTCTTCATAATTAGTACCTGCATATCCCGGAGTCAGTATGATGGAAACATTAGTTCCTGGCTGAAGGTCAGCCACATGATTCGTAAAATCAGAATAACCGGATCCGGCACCGGATACAAGATTCATGGTTGTCAGTTTAACGGATTGTATCCATTCGCTGCTTGTGGATTGACCTTTTGATAAACAGTATGACGGTGGATTGGGTACACAAGATGACCCCAGGCAGGAAGATGCATCCACAGCAGACCGGATCGCATCACCGGGCAACGGTCCAAAGCCTTTAGAAAAATTAATTCCAATGGCCGTCAATTGGCAATAGCTCATGACGGTGCCTCCATCAACCGGAGTAGGGCCTAAGAGACAGGTTCCTCCTTCATTAGGATATCCGGCCAGCGGCCCGCAATTATCAATTGCGCCGCCGGGCCAAAGGCAGCTATGCGTATGATAAGCTCCTAATAAATGTCCGAATTCATGCGCAACCACATTCACTGTCCAGGAATAGGCGGGCACCGTGGAGAATGAAAATTCCACATCGCTGTATGCGTATTTATTGTCAGAATTGCACAAACCATTCACTGCAGATGCAATGCCGCCCAATGTGCCAGGCTCAACGGATAAAAGTTGTCCGATATCACCATTAAAGGAAGCACGATAACTTTTAAAGGTATTCAGCTGCGTAATGGCTGATGCCGCAGTAAAAGGGTCCGCCTGTGTCCACACAAAAATCTCAGAGATGGCCGTCTTGATATTATCATTGCTGTATAAAGTAGCCACATTGTTGTGCACTGCTGTTATCCAGTTGATAGTGTTGTTCAAACTAAGGCCATTATTTTGGTAAATAGTGTAGTCCGCCTCATAATACATTCGCACACAGTTTCCGGTTCTTGTGCTGCCGGAATTTTGAAGCAATTGGGCAAGCATGGGAGCGTAAGCCGGGTCTTCATAAGTTGAACAGGCGTTAGTAATCGGAATCTTGAAATCGCGGTCTGAATAAATTATATATTCATTCGTTTCTATGTCACCATTCAACTGCTTTCCTACTACAATATTTCCAATTGCCGAAGAGATCAGTCCGACCAGTTCATTATCAAAAAAAGAGAAAGCTGCGACGGATGATGGCTCACCTTTAATTACGCCACGATAATAGATACCGGGCTGATAGGTAACTGGCAAACCGCCCGATTCAGCAGTAACCACTTTGAAATCCTCTGTGAATAAATCTGATTTTACGAGCTCTACCGAGAGGGTTGAATTCTTATACGGCAGTTGCAATTCCATTCCTCCCGGTGCCTCTTTCACGCAATTTTTTAAAGCAAGCCTATCAAGCTGAATGCTCGTATAATCGTTTAATACCGATTCGGCTGCTTCGGTTTTGCCAGCTGAAACAGTGAAGAATGTCTTTTGGGATAGGGCAGGATAAATAGATTTATATTGGTCAACCAAGGCTGCCACGCCATCTGGCTTCACTTGCTGCGCCTGCGCACAATATGAGAATATACATATTGGAATCAATAAGACATATATTAATCTATCTCGGCAACGGCTTAACATTATTCTCTAAAATTCAAGTCAACCAAGTTATAATAAAATCCTATAAAAAAGCACAATGTGCCAATGATTTTATCATCATTTCGTAGAAATAAATGCAGCTTTAAGAATCAGCTATTCAACAT
>JBGAWA010000122.1:0-9820 GCA_044227805.1 Chitinophagales bacterium
GATGCCATCAATGAAGGTTTTGGTTTCGGAGGCATCTCCACCGCGCACAAACAAACCGGTTTCGTCGCCAACCTGTTGCGTGCCGGGCAGCGTTTGCAGTGCGCCATAAATGTCGCCTGCTGAGCCGGCGGTGGTTACAATATCGAGTGGGCGAAGAATAGTGATACGGCGCTCATCACTTGCTTCAAAAGAACCGGCGGTGATGACAATTGCATTAAGTTCATTAAACATTTCTTTCATCATAATATTAAACTCATGCGAGTGGCCATCGAGCAGGACTGCGCCTTCATACGTTTCGAAACCAATATAGCTGATGACCAGATGCCGGTCGCCTGTTTCCTGCGTAGACAGGATGAATTTTCCATTGGCATCCGATGATGTACCATCATAGGAATCCTTGATGTAGATATTGGCGCCAGCAATCGGATTGCCTTTCTGATCAGTTACCAAACCGTTCAACTGTGTTTGAGCGCTGAGCAGCAATGGCAGCATGCATAATGAAAGGAAAGGGGTACAAAATTTCAATTGGCTTCTGATTTCGGTGTAAACGTAAAGTAGTTTATAATATAAACCAAATGAAATGAAAAATATTTTTTCGGCATTGGCAATCATTCCTTTTCCGGGTGCACCCATTTTGCCTGATCTTCTCTCTTGCTTGGTGTATAGAAATGAGCAGCAGCGGAGGCTCCTGTTGCATGGAACGATGACGCGTAAGATTGTTTTACCTGTTGGTGTGGCCAGTGTACTCTGCAGCGTATTGTAAAGTGAAGCAGGATTTTACTATTGGAAAACCAACTAAAATATTTGATCTTGTTAAAATGTATCGTTGTCTTTTGCTGCAAGCTATGACCGGCTGGTGCAGGTATGAACCGAAAGACTAACTTTGGACTTTTCAATCAGCAACTATGGGAAACCTGATTTACATCCTCATTGTGATTGCGTATTTCATCTGGCAGGCGCAGCAAGCGCGCAACAGAAACAAAGCACAGGAAGCAGCGAAAGGAAAAGGTGATGAACAGCCCGGCAGACAGGTAAGGGAAGTTAAGCCGCTTACCGTGGAAGAAAGGATGCGTGAAATTTTCAGGGAGGTGGAAATGAAAAATAAACCTTTCGCGCAGCCTGACCGGACGATTGTAAAAAAAGTCGATCCAAAACCTCAGCCGCAGGTGGCCGTTGCCAAACCATTGAAGAAAGAACCATCGCCCTTCCTTACCATCGATATGACGAAGGAAGAAGTAGCGCCAGAGGGTGCATGGACACCGATGGGTGAAGAAAGGTTTTCAAAAACAGGCTTTGACTATAATAAAATAGCCACTGAACACCGATCACGGAAAATCAATTTGCGCGATGCGGTGATCGGGAAAATCATCCTCGAGAGACCGGATTATTGAAACTTAACCATGAGCTGTCTGTCTGAAGATTAGTTTTCTTCGCGACTGTACATCAAAATATATCCACCATCACTCTTTTATAACAAGCTGCACGGTATGCCTGCTTTTCTGTTCCAATAGCACAGTTTTATGGCCGGCATATTTTTCAATCACGGCATCCGTATAATGCCGTATGGTCAGCAACGACAAACCTTCATTACTCCGTACCATAAAGCTATCAGACAATTCACGGATGACTGCGGGTATGTGTTCTGTATTATCGGCACAGATGGAAAAACTGATGGCAGCATTCTGCATCAGGTTTATTTTGATGCGATGTGAAGAAAGTATAGCAAAAATATAACTGAGATTATCTTCTGCAATGAAGGAGAAATCTTTGGCCGACATCGACAGCAGGATTTGATTGGTCTTCCAAACAATCACCGGCGTGTTGGCGTCTTGCTTTTGCAGTTCAACAGGTGACAAATCCTTGATCACCGTTCCTCTATTTTCAGGATGCAAAAAAGAACGCACGTGCAACGGTATCTTTTTGTTTTGCAGTGGTTTGATGGTCTTTGGATGAATCACCGAGGCACCGTAATAGGTCATCTCAATGGCTTCATGATAGGAGAGCAGCGATATCATTTTAGCCTCCGGAAAATATCGCGGATCGGCATTCAGTACGCCCGGCACATCTTTCCAGATGGTCACTTCTTCTGCATGTAATGCATAGGCGAAAATGGCGGCTGTATAGTCTGACCCTTCGCGCCCCAAGGTGGTCGTGTAATTCTCAGAGGTGCCGCCAAGAAATCCCTGCGTTACTACAAACTGATTGCTGAGCAGCGGAGGAATGATCTGCACGATATTTTTTTCTGTGAGTGGCCAGTCCACTTTTCCTTCCCGGTAGGTATTGTCTGTCCTGATGCAATCCCTCACATCCAGCCAATGTACCGGAATCTGCATCTCCTGCAGGTAAGCACTTACCATTTTCGTAGCGGCCATTTCGCCAATCGACACAATCTGATCGTACAGGTAATCGTAGTTTTCAATCGGCGGATCTTCCAGTATCCATTCAATTTCCACGAAGGTGTTGTTCAGTTCATCATAAACCGGGTGATGACTGTTGGAAAATAATCCGGAAAGGATCTCGAAATGCGTGCGCTTCAGCGCGTCGAACAGTTCTGGTGCTTTGCCCGTTTTGTTGAAATACTCATGCGTGACTGCTTCCAGTGCATTAGTGGTCTTTCCTAATGCCGAAATGACAATAATGATCGGCTGTCCCTTATACGGATCAAGAATGGAGGCCACCTGCCTGATGGCTGCAGCATCTTTTATGGAAGCTCCCCCGAACTTAAAAACCTTCACAGTGAAAAATTATCTTTGAAATGAAATGATCCGGTAGTTACAAAAAGTATAAAAGCGACAGGTTGTGAAAATAAATCTATGAAGAAAGCATATTGTTATCGTAAAAATACCATGGCAAATCTGCTCTGATCAGGCAACCTTGCCGCTGCACATCCATCCTTCAAACGTAAAGAACTAAAACAATTTTATAATATCCGCTTTGGTCAGTTTACCGGTTACCCACTCTGGGTCAAGGTGAGCCTGGTACTTTCTGTAGAAATTGAGGGCAGGCTCATTCCATTCAAGCACGTGCCAGCGAAGCAGGTTGGCATCTGTCGCCTTGGCGAAGGCACCGACGGCATCAAATAACCGTTTCCCAATTCCTTTCCCGCGGAATTCCTGGGTGACGATGATGTCGTCCAGGTATATATACTTTCCTTTCCAAGTGGAATAGGCAGGATAGAACAATGCCACTCCCACAACAACTACATTCACTTCTGCCACTTGTGCAAAATAAGATGGCTTTTCACCAAAACCATCCTGCAGCATACGATCGACGGTGTTAGTCACTTCGAGTGGTGCCTTCTCATATTCCGCCAGTTCCCTGATCAAGGCAAGCATGGCGGTGACATCGCTGGCTGCGGCTTTACGGATTGTTATCTCCATAGTGAAAGGATTTTTTTTAGCCCGGATTTACTGTGTGCAGAGAATCCGGCTGAATAGGAGAAGTTAAGTTTCAAGGCAGCACATTCGGGATTTTCAGGAAGTACGGTTTTTTAAATGCATTTAGTTAATCGTTACTTCTGAATGGCTATGGGCCTGCTGTAAATATCATTGCCTGCCGTAATTTTCAGCACAAATATGCCGGTGGACGACAAAGGTGCAGCATCTATTGTTGCTTTCATGTTGCCGCCTTTCATTTCATGGCTGCCGTCAAATACTATCTGTCCAGTCAGATCAAAAAGCTGAATACGCACAGTGCCTGTGTGTCCATCATCATAATTGATGTTTACATTAAATCGGCCATTGGAAGGATTGGGATATACATCAAAGGTAACCGGTTTGCCGGCTGGATTTATTTCCAAACCTCCGGTAGCAACGTCATCGCCTTTATAGCGAACAATTCCCATATCGTTGTTGCCACTGGCGGCTATGCCGCAGGCTACAATTTTTCCATCGTCTTGCAGGGCTACATCATCAATCTCTGAAAAGAAAGAGGAAATTTCAGAAAGGGTGGAGCCGTTTGTTCCAAAGGTTGAATCAATACTGCCATCCTGGTTAAACCGGCAGATGGCGAAATCGTTAGTGGCAAAACCATTGCCGGCTGTGCCTCCGAGAATAATTTTGCCATTCACTTGCACGGCGAGGTCGAGCCCTGCATCATTCACTTTCATATTTTGGGTGGCTCTGCCATTGGTTCCGAAGGTTGAATCTATAACGCCATCCTCTGTAATTGCCATTACAAGGAAATCTGTCTTCGTGGTTCCACTACCGACTTTTCCACCGATAAGGATCTTTCCATCCACCGGGCTTTTTGTGATGGCATATGCCATGTCATCGCCATTATTCAGATTGAACACTGCAATACCATTGGTGCCAAAATCGGGATTCAGTTGCCCTGAACTATTGAGTCTGAAGCTTAGAATATCGTAGTGGTTATTGCCGGCATAACCGACTGCCATGATTCCGCCATCATCCGTCAAGAGTACATCTTCAGCAGATTCGTAGTCGTAGCCGGCATCGATTAAGGCAATACCATTGGTGCCATACGTGTCATCCAGCGTTCCATCCGTATTTAACCGAATGGCCAGCGGGTTGGTGTAAGTAAAGCCTGGCACATCCGACTTTCCAACGATTACAATTTTACCATCAGCCTGTTCAACGGCCGACATGCAAACGTCTTCTCCGGATCCGACAGGAATGAGAACAGAACCGTTGTCGCCGAAATCAGTGTCGGGTGTTCCGTCTTCATTCAGTTGCGTCACAAAAACATCCACCTGGAAATTCGCTTCAGCACCACCTACAAAAAGGAGTTTACCGTTCGATAACCTTTTCATGCAACGTACATATTCGCTGTAACCTTGGAAATCATCGTAAGCAAAACCATTATTACCGAAGGTAGCATCAACGCTGCCATCAGCATTCAGGCGGTAAACCACTACATCCCAATTGCTGGCTCCTGAAATCTGTGAAGCACCTCCAATCAGCATTTTACCATCTTCCAGTATCACAACCGAATAGGCGTTGTCGAAACCGGTTGACGGTTGAAGCAGCTGAACCCCGTTTACGGCAAATGAAGAATCCGGTGTGCCGGGAACTTGTGCGTGCATTGTCTTACAGGAAAGAATTGCAAGGGTGGAAACAAATAATAAGTGTAAAGATTTTTTCATGTGGCTAAGAATTGTAGGGTGAATGAAGAGATTTAAAGATTAGAAATAAATCATATGCAGGACTCATGGCCGCGCAAATTACAAAATGAAAACCTGTCAGAGAAAATGATCCAGACAGAGGATTTACAATAGGGGAAGCATCTGTAATTAAGTACCCATGAAATTATGTTTGAAAGGAAGTTATTTTATATTTGCAATGCACGATGCGAATTCCGGAACTGGATTTCGCATTTGTTTTTCACCAAGCCGTCACCATCATGAATAGTCTGAGAAAAGTAATTACCCTTGATGAGTTCATCTTTCAGAATGAGAAAGATTTTCCCTTTGCCACCGGTGAATTGAGTGGGTTGTTGCGCGACATTGCTTTTGCCGCAAAAATTGTGAACCGCGAAGTGAACAAAGCGGGTTTGGTGGATATACTGGGCACAACCGGCATTAACAATACCACCGGCGACGAGGTAAAGAAGCTGGATATGTTTGCCAACGAGCAATTCATTTCAGCGCTTCGTGTAAGTGGTGAGTGTTGTGGTATGGCTTCGGAAGAAAACGATGATTTTATTCCGATTGTGACGGAAGATTCACGGAACGCCAAATACGTGGTAACGCTTGATCCGCTCGACGGTTCGAGCAATATCGACGTGAATGTGGCGATCGGTACTATTTTCAGCATCTACCGCAGGCAGTCGTTTTTCGGGCCCTGTAACATGGAGGATTTCATGCAGAAGGGCTCGCGGCAGGTGGCAGCCGGATACATCATCTATGGTTCCTCTACGATGATGGTTTACACAACGGGAAACGGCGTCAATGGATTTACACTGGATCCTTCTATTGGTGAATTTTGCCTTTCTCATCCGGATATCAAAACACCTGAATCAGGGAAAATCTATTCGGTGAACCAGGGAAATTTTTTAAAGTTTGAAATGCCGGTAAAGGAATATATCACTTATTGCCAGTCGGAAGATAAGTTGACGAACCGCCCTTATTCTTTGCGGTATATCGGATCGCTGGTGGGGGATATTCACCGCAATCTGATGTACGGAGGCATCTTCATGTATCCTTCCACACGCACTTCTGCCAAAGGCAAGTTGCGGCTGTTGTATGAATGTTTTCCGATGGCATTTATCGTTGAACAGGCGGGCGGAAAAGCAACGGACGGACATCGTCGTATTCTCGATATTCAGCCCGTTGAATTGCATGAGCGCTCTCCGGTGTTTATGGGATCAAAAGAAATGGTGGATAAACTCGACGATTATATGCGTTCCTCCAGGGTGGCACAATCCGCAGCTTCAGTGGCATCGGCGTGAGTGCATTTGTTCAGGCAGTTGCATCATATCCTGTGTCTTCCTTCAACCTTGGCTGCTGATATGCATTTACAGCAAGCTCGTCGCAGCGCTCATTTTCGAGGTGGCCGGCATGTCCTTTTATCCAGTGAAAACTGACCTTGTGTTTGTTATAAAGCGGAAGAAATTTTTTCCAGAGGTCGGTATTCTTCACTTTTTTCCAGCCTTTCTTTTCCCAGTTGAACAACCAGCCTTTCTTTATTGCATCCACCACATATTTTGAATCACTCACCACCGTAACATGACTTCCGGCAAATTTTAAGGCTTCGAGTCCTTTTATTACGGCCATCAGTTCCATTCAAAATAACGCCGTATCCACCCGGTCCGGGATTCCCGCTGCAGGCACCATCCGTATAAAGCATGATATTATTGTGCATGTGATGATTGGTTGAAGGCATTCAAGCAGTAAAGGGCAGGTTTCAGAACGCTGTGCTAAAAATAAGAATTGAACACACATTTTGCAGTTCAACACGGCAATGGATATACTGCGCTCTTTAGTTAATCAGGGTTTATGAGCCATTTTCTTTTTTGAAAACATGGTGTGAACCACCAGCAGATTTCAGTCGTGACCTATGGAATTGGACTATTGATAAATCAGGGTTGATGATCAGTGAAATCTAAAATATAATATCTTCGCCCTGTTGAATGGTTTCTCCCGTCAATGATGGGAGATGAAAAGGGAACCCCGTGAAATCCGGGGACAGTTCCCGCTGCTGTGATTCCGGCTGGTAATAATCCAACCAAATATTTTTGACCTCTGCTGCCACTGTTACCGCAAAGGGTGATGGGAAGGCCGTCAAAAAAAACCGGATAAGTCAGAAGACCTGCCAGTCAACTCAATCAATGCTTCGGGAAAAAGCTGAGATGAGTAATACCTGCTCATTTCTTTCCACTTAGCCATATTATTCACGACGGTGCGGGTAACACCGATGAAAAATTGATTATGATACAAAACTGCCTGGAGCGGCTATTATTAATTTCCATATTGATGGCCGCCTGTTATGCATCTGTAATGGCACAGGAAAAGGACTCTGTTAGTGCTTATCCGCTGCAGGAAATAATTGTCACGGCCACCAGGACGGCTAAGGACGTAAATGCCACCGGCAGGGAAGTCACCGTCATCACTGCGCAAGAGATTGAACAAAGCGGAGCCCAGACACTTGCCGCACTGTTATCCGGTTATGCAGGAATTTCTGTTATCGGCACCGGTCAGAATCCGGGGATGACGCAAACGCTTTTTATGCGTGGCACGGCTGGAAACCAGGTTGTGATTATGATGGACGGCATTCCCGTCAGTGATCCATCTTCCACTAATAATGCGCTTGACCTGAATGAGCTGCCGCTGACGAATATAGAACAGGTTGAGATTGTGAGAGGCTCCCACAGCACGCTGTATGGTTCTTCCGCAATTGGAGGGGCGATTAACATCATCACCCGCGGAAAAGAATCACCCGGATTTCATACAGGAGTAGGTGTTACGGCAGGTGTATTTGGAAGTGAGACAGCACAACTCGAAGAGAATATTTTCCTGAACTATACTTTTAAGAATGGCTTATATGCCAATATCGACGCTTTTAACACCCATGTAAACGGGCTGGACGCTACGATTGATACGTCAACTTTCTCCGCCGACTTCCGGAGCTTTGATCAGGATGATTTTAGCCAGCAAAGAATTGGTGCCAAACTGGGCTTCACGAATAACCACCTGGATATGGCCGCTGCCTATAGCTTTACCTATTCGGCTGCTGACTATGACAAGGCAGGGTTTAAATTCCGTTCTTTCGACATACCGACCAGTCTTTATGATGGTGACAGCACAAGAATCTTTACAAAAAGAAATTTCATTTCGTGTAATGCGACCTATCATTTTAACAAGGATTTTGACCTGCAATTCTCCGGAGGCTATACCACGTTGCATCGAAATTCTGTAGATGATTCATCCATTATTAATGCAGCAGGTATCAATGATCATACATATGCTGACGGGCTGTATGAGGGCAATGAGCTGAACCATGAGTTGCTCGCACATTACCAAAGGAAACATGTATTGCTGACGGCCGGAACCGGATTCAATCGCGAAACGATGACATCAGCCACACATTATTTCAATAGTGCTTACGCCTACGAATTAGTAAGCGACCTTGACACACTGGATTTGCAGTCAACGATGTTTAACTTTTTTGCGCAAGCAGATATGGACGGTGCTATGCTGGCACCGGCTCTCAGGAAGCTGAACATCCTGATGGGTGCGCGGTATAATCATCATGATTTGTTTGGGAGCACGGTAGTATATGAGTTGAATCCTTCGTATCTCATCGGACAGCATACAAGAATATACGCATCCTATTCAACGGGATTCAATGCGCCTTCCCTATATCAGCTGTATGCACCCGATATGTATTATACATCTGATATCACCCGCGGTAATCCTTTGCTGCAGGCGGAGTATTCCGGTTCCGCAGAGTTGGGCATGAAATTCTTTCCAAATCAGCAAATCAACTATGGTTTTTCCTTCTACACTACAACTGTTCAACATTCCATTGAATATGTTTACCTGTGGGATAAAAATATTCCGGTCAGTGAGCTGGGGCAGGATATTTACCGGGACGATTTTCGGGGCGATACCTACATCAATGCGGGCACACAACACAGTTGGGGTGCAGCGGCTTACTGTTCTTTGCCAATACGAAAGTGGCTCCTGGCGGATGCCAGCATAAGTCTTGTAAAAGGCAGCTTAACGTATGATGCCGGTGATATTGACACCCTCCACACGGAAGGCAATCACGTACAGCTATATAGTAATGGTGCCTTTCCTGTTTCCGTGGTGGAAACCAAAGGGTTGGTGAGGAGACCTTCTACCGCGAATGTTGGAATCACTGTCGTACCGTTCCGAAATACCAGCGTCAGGCTGGCTGAAAGATGGTCAGGCAGTTACAATGATATTTACTATGATTATGCGCTTGGACCTTATGGCGCGCTGAATGCTGTTCCGCTCAAAGGTTATTTCCTTACTGACATACTGATGAAATACAGATTGAATGATCACTTCGGCGCATCACTGAAAGTGGAAAATATTTTCAATGCATCCTATACCGAAATCAGGGGATTCGCTACGAAAGGAATTGGTTTGTACGTATCCTTTAATGCGGCCTTTTAAGCAAATTGAAGTGACTGCTTACTGTGTGTGAATCATACGGAGCAGATGAATTGTTTATCCGGCTTTTTATCAGGTTAAATCGCCGGGTTGTTTCAGCTGTACCGTCTTATTCAGGTATAAGTATCAGTGAGTTTAATACGGGCAGCGTATCTTTTCGGGGTTGCGAAACATTTTCGTTTTTGATAAACCCACATTTTGCATTTCAAAACGGCAACGGGT
>JBGAWA010000123.1:0-10592 GCA_044227805.1 Chitinophagales bacterium
CTCAGTAAATATAAAGAAGCATTGTTGGCTGATTGACTTATTATCTGTTATCCTGCCAGTTATCGTTTTTCGCGGCATCGTCCTATTTATAATTGTATGTCTTCCCCTTTTGCAAGCTCCATGCAGTTATAGTTTAAAATTTGGGTGCAACACCCTTTCTGTCGTTTTATCCTTCAAAACTCGGAGTTTTTCCGAATTAAATATTGTTTTTTTACATAAATATGTTATATTTGAATAGATTATTCGGATAAATTCCGAATTAGCATGTAATTTTTAACAATATGGAGTTCAGAAATGCGATAGAAGCTTATGCAGGGCAACCCCTGTCGGGGCAACTCCTGCTGGCTGTGCTGAAGGAATACAAGCGGCCGCACGACAAAATTAATGAACTGGTGAAGCAGGGCATGCTGGTGCAGATTAAAAGAGGGTTGTATATACCGGGCCCTAAATTGAAACTGCCGGTACCGGAACTGTTCCTGCTGGCTAATCACCTCTACGGCCCCAGTTATATATCACTGGATTCGGCGCTCCAGCACTGGGGACTGATCCCCGAACGGGTTTATGAAACCGTTTCTGTGACCACGAACCCGTCAAAAAAGATAAAGACGGCGATAGGACGGTTCACCTATACAAGCCTGGCGCTTCCCTATTACGCTTTCGGCATTCAGCAGGTATCGCTCACCAAAATGCAAACCGTGCTGATGGCGGACGCAGAAAAAGCGGTATGCGATAAAATAGTGCTGACACGTGGGGTGATACTCCGGAGTGTGAAGCAAACGCTGGAAATCCTCGTGGAAGATTTCAGGATAGACACGGCGAGACTGAAAGAACTGGATATAAAAAAGATCAGTAGTTGGGTGAAGGATGCCCCAAAGGGTAAAAGCCTCGCCATGCTGGTAAAAACATTGAAAACACTATGATAAAGGAATGGCTGGAAGAATATAAGCCAGCAACGCAAAGCGATGCTGAGCAGGCATTGCGCGAGATCATGCAGGAAATCGCGCTGGCAGGGTTACAGCGTAGTGGCTTTTTTGAGAAAGCGGCCTTCTATGGCGGTACGGCACTCCGCATCTTCCAGGGGCTTCCCCGGTTTTCGGAAGACCTGGATTTTTCTTTGCTCGCAGCAAGTGATAACTTTTCGCTGGAACCATATCTCCGGGGCATTGAAGCAGAGTTTAAAGCACTTGGGGTGACAGTCAGCGTGGAGGAAAAAAATAAAAAAAAGGACACAAAAGTGGACTCCGCTTTTTTGAAGCCGGATACAACCTGGAAAGAGTTGGTAATTAAGGAAATCATGCCGCAGGAATCAGTAAAGATGCGGCCAGCAATTAAAATTAAGATCGAAGTGGACACACGGCCGCCGCTTGATTTTACAACAGAGGAAAAACTATTGCTGAAACCTTTTTCATTTTATGTGAAATGCTTCACACTGCCGGATCTGTTTGCAGGGAAAATGCACGCCCTGCTATTCAGGAAATGGAAAGGAAGAGTGAAGGGACGGGACTGGTTCGACATGGAATGGTATATCCGAAAAGGAATTCCCCTGAACCTGGTGCACCTTGGGTCGCGGGCCTTCGATAGCGGTGACTGGCCGGCTCCGGTTATTGCTGAAGCTAATGTCATGCAACTGCTCGATGAAAAAATCGATGCGGTATCCTTTGATAGTATCAAAGCGGATGTGCGGCCTTTTATACGTGAGGAGAAGGTAATGGAGATTTGGTCACCTGGATATTTTCATGACCTTATTAGGAAAATTAAGTTTATACAGCGCGTATCATTTAATAAACAGTGGTCAGTGCAACAACCGTTGGTATATGGCAGGAATATCCGTTTAACATTCGCAAAAGGAAATTTTAATGTAAAAGTACACAGCGCTACCGGTCAGCATTACAGTTGGTTTGTGGCAGATGACAGGAACGAGTTTGAAATTGACGCCGGGGCAATCAGTGACATCCTCACCCGCAAATTTCCTTTCAAGCAGTCTCGGGAGAAATGCAGGTCACTGTTGATTTATTTTGAGCGACAATTGTAATATTTAGTGACTTTTGAAATACGGTATTTCCCGGAGCAGTTCCCTGTTTTTCCAGAGGTCAAGAAAAATGTCATGAGACAACGTCTTCAGACAGATTGCTCTCTTTTGAAAGACCAAAGTACAAAAGCGATCAGGCAGGGGACGGTACTGGTAAAACAGTTCCCGGAAGGCGGTTTCGCCGCCTTCCGCTACCTGCAACAACGGAGTCTTTTTCCTCGTATGATGAATGTTCTTGCAATGGACGGTTGAAAGCTCACGGGACTAAAATAAGGAAAAGCTAACATTTGTTATGACGAATATAGAATAATAAATGCTGCATCAAAACAAATCTAAAGTGAAGATTGACAGGAAACTATAGAGGCTTGTATGGATTTGCAACAGCTTAGTCAACCAAACGATGCAAAGAATTGTTTAATCTGAAACTATTTGCTATGATGGAATGGAATGATTACCTGGCCGCACAGGCAATGTTAGAAAAAAAATCCCTCGGCCTGATGGATCACGAAAAAAAAGAAATGGCCAAGACTGGCTTTCCCTACCAGAGTTATACAATTTATCCAATAAAAGGAAGGATATTTTATGTTCCGGCACCAAATGTATTCCGGCATATCATAATGAAGAACGTATTGTTGGAAGCCATCACGAAATATCCTGAACGCTTCGGTACCGACGATGCCTTGGATGTGATTGAGAAGCTATCCGTTTGATTGAACCCACTTTCGATAATACGCAACGACATGCTGAATTCCTGCAAAATGAACAGTTTGGTTTCGTAATGGAAAACAAGGACGGTGTGATACAGGACCAGGTCCTGCGGATCGATCTGTTTCGCGGGATTAAACCGCATCCAAAAACTGGGAAACCTGATTTTGAAGGAGGCATCTTTCATGCCTTCGATCATTTTTCGTATAAAGGAACGAATCTGGCCACCGGGAATGATATAAATGAAATACACAGCCCGGATCAGATAATCGGGATGGCCATCAAAGCCTTCTACATGCCGGAGGAAAAAGAACAAACCGCCAAAGGATTCATCGGGCGTATCTCGCTCAACGAAAATTACTGGCTAAAATTCTCTTTTTACCTGGAACAAGTAAACGGAGTGCATTTCATCAACACCGTACACAAAGAGAAGAAAAAGAGACCTCTCGCCGCAAATCCCACATAGGAACCATCTGATTTCTTTGTTTTTGCTGACGTAAAGCAAAACTGGAAAAACTAATTGAAAGAAAAATACCCGGTCAATAATCAGGGCTATCCAGGTACTCGCCATTTATTTTAGCGATCTCAATGCTGGTGCATTCGAATTTGGAATTGATGATAAGGGATATCTCCAGTTCCAACGTTACCGTATCGCTGACAGCCACCACATGGTCATTCCACGCTGCATCGATCACATGTAACTTTAGTCCATCATTCATCAGGTACTCGGACTTGTCAATAAAATAATCAATTTCCGTTTCTAATTGCATTTTGACATCCACGAGAAACTCACGGGAGTTTAATTTTCGTGCCACGATGGAATCAAATATATAATCATCATCAAAGGAGCTGACCATTGGGCTATCATTTGCATAGCCAGCGAATAAATAATAATTGTATAAGCTGGAATAAAGAAAATCCTTGAACAGGAATTTATCTATGACAGTCTTCAGATCGAAGTCATCAAAATCGTTTTTCTGGAGTCTCTCCGTAAATTGATTGGCTTGCGCCAGGAACATTTTTGCGATTTTATCGTTGAACGCCGCTAGTGAGGAATATATTTCGATGGAATCGCTTCGAAGATCTTCCTCATCCAGTTCCCGCTCCAGCTCAGCATGTAACTGGTGATTGTCCCCCGCAAAATCATTGTGATTATTGCTGATAAAAATTAACTCAGGTGTTGCCGCAACTTCTTGTCCGGAAGCGGTAATGAGTGATTTGACATTCTCCCATATCAGGTTATCACGGTATCCCTTTTCGTTACTGTTAAAAGGTTTTTTGCCCTGCATGGCTTTTTTAGCGAGGTATGCATGACTGGTTGTTGGATAAGGAAGGATGGTAATCTCGTTATCGCTGATGACTTTCTTAAAATGACGATGATATTTCGCCTTTGCTTTTGCCACCAGCTTATCGGACATGGATATGCCGGTGTTCATATCTGCCAGTTTCTCAAACCGGGTATTCTCACTATTGATATCATTCCTTGATTTTTCCAGGCGTTGTTCAAATTTATTCAACACTTCATCCAATACAACTTGCGGAACAGCCAACTCGATATTTCCCTGCTTTGCATTCTCAAAAAGAACTTTAAAGCCAGGAGAACGCATCCAGAAATCTGCAATGATTATATTGGCATCTAACACGACCTTCATTCCAGTTACTTATTGGTCGTTTTGTGGAGGGCGTACCACTTCGGGAATAGTAGTAGCGAGTGTACGCAGGATCAGAGGTGCGGATAATCCAATATGAAAGTAGACAATCTTATTTAGCTTTTGATCACTGTCAAAGTACACATATCCGAGAATGACACTGAGCGCGATATTAAAAAGGATACTCAGGTAATATAAAAAAGAGCGAAAGTCCGGCTGCCTGTCTTTGGGCGCTTTCATGCCGTCAATAAGATAAAGGAGCTGCACAGCAGCGCCGCCTAAGCCGGATATCAGTACTGGTTCTGGTATGCTCATGACTAATCGATTCTGTTTTTAAATGCACCAATGAGTTTGTCCGTAAAGGGGGCTTTGTTGCGGAACATACGCCGGGTTGTAAATAAAGGTTCACCTGCTTTCATCCGGTAAGATGACCGGACAAAATCACCGGAGGATGTAATTATTTTCATAACCATATGCTGATCGATTTGGGTTTGCGAAGCAATCTCATCGATTGTTTTCCAATAATTGTTTCCAGCCTGGTCGAAATACTTTATCAGTTTCTCTTTCTTGGCATCCATATCTTGTGTCATAGCATGGGGTTTAATAAATTAGCTTTTTCGTAGTTCCTGACTGAATTCAGTCAATACTTTCTTCTCAAATTCGTGAAAATTTTCCGGATCATTCCAAAACTGTTTCCAGGCGTTGTTCAGCAATTGATTTACTTTTTTCTCAGAACCCGCACTGGTTAATTCACATTTAATTTCCTTAGTTCCTACATAGCAATACTCCGCTGCCAGTTTAAGGAGTTTATCCGGTAAGGCGATAGCGTATTCCGGGGTCTTTTTATGACCAGTAATTTGCTTAAATTCCTCCCATTTGACTTCAATCTCTTTTGTTTGCTCCGTTAAACCAAGCGCATCCAGTCCATAAAACATGGCTTTCATTCTCGCATCATCAGGCGGATGTAATGTTTTCTGAAAAGTGGGAAGCTTATACACTTCCCAGGACATTTTGGCACACATGTGAATGTTCGACCATAAATAAGCCGGACCAAGTGTGAAGGTCGCGAACAAATCACAAAAGAGTTCAATAGACCAGTTCTCCAGCCAAGATTCCTTCCACACATAAATCTGGTCAAGATCACTGTCCGCAGAGGTATTCAGCTGCTTGTACTTAATGTGTTCATCAAAGTACTTTTTTACTTCAACATTGAACGCACCGAGATTGCGCTGAAAAGCTTCGACCTTTGGATTCGTGCCGGAACCCGACAGTAAGGGATGACCGAGTTCATGGTAAATGTCCGGGATATGCAACATAAACTGCGATTCCAGCAGCGGGATGCAGATCAGGTTGTATTCCGGATAAATATGATAATATTTACGGGAAAGACAGGAAGCTACCGGGTGGGGTAACGGGTAATTAATTTCAGTACAAATATCATACACGAGTTCATTAACAAATTCGTCATCATCAGACTTGCGGCTCATAGCAGCAATAACTACGTTCTCAATTTCTGAAAGCCGTCCTGATAAGTGCTTGAATTTTGAAAATTTTTCTTTGATATTTTGTTCGTCATTATAGTCCGGATCATTGTACAGAAAATCCAGCTCTTCGATCAGTTGTTCCACTTCACGGGTGGCAATAGAGGCTACCGACGTAAAATGACGACCGAGTTCCCGGGCGCCTGGTATCTTGGCCATAAGGGCTCTCCCTTTGCCGATTGCTTCTCTGATAGCACCATTAATATAATTCTTCATCCTGACACTTAGTTGATCTTTGATAATGCATCGCTATTTTCCACTTCCAGCGCCTCAGCAATCAATGACACTTTTGGCAGAATAGCTTCGATACTGTTCTGCTGAATTTCCTGGAGTAACGATGTATAAAATTGGTCCGGTTGCTTATTCTCCGATCTCAATTCTCGTTCAATGATACTGGCCAGCAATTGGAACTGAGGCTGTGTATTAGCGATATTGCTGACCTGGCTTACGAAATCCATTAGTTGATCTTTCCTGCCATCTGTAATGGTTTGACTGATCTTTGCTTTCACCAGTATAATCGTTCAAAGATCCAGGCATTTCCCTCTGTTACCTGGAATGTATTGGTATTAAGACTTACAGACTCATATAATTTCGTTTAAAGTTAGGAATGAACTGCTTTTAAAATATCGAGCTGCTCCAGGTCATAAGAACCGCCCAGAATATTGATCCGCCTGTCAGTTATTTTTATGGTCAATGGATAGCGCGAACAATCATCAGGTTTGGTATACGGCAAACAAGTAAGAAAATAAATGTCCTCCATTATTTGCGCAAGGCTTAATGATCCGGAAAGATATTTCACATACAGGGGATTCGAACTTCCATCGTGTTCATACTCCCGGCCTGTGCTGCAAAGAAAAGCTTCCCCGTCATTGATCGGCATCCACGAACCGATCTCCGGGTTTAACGTACTGCCATTATCATCCATTTCTTGCAACACTTCATATTCGTTCAATACTTCAAACAATCGTAATTGGATAATAGAATGCTTGGGAATTTCAACCAGGCTAACCGAAACATCAGCCGGTAACGACCCCTTCGTTTGCAAGATTTCAATTGCTTTCTTAATACCTTTCTTTTCTGTCGAAAACAACCTGCCGTCCCTGTGAATAACGATTTTATTGATCGGTTCTGTAGAATGACGAGCTTGTATAGCAATATATTTAGTAAGCATAGTGATGATTTTTCCCTCTCTCAAACGCTCGCTGTTCTCCGACTTATCCCACTTGGTTAAAATATTTGTAGAGTATTTATCAATAAAAGTAAAACCTGCAACATGCCGCTTCACATCAATGCCGATGGTCAGGTCCGCATGTAAAGGTGTATGAAGCACAAAAGGCCAGCGCTCATTATTCAATAACACCTGGTTAATGGCAACTCCCCTGATATACCCTTTATATTTTCCTTTCAGTGGTGGCTTAACATAGTAAGCACGTTGTCCATTATTTGAGTTGTAAGCGAAACACTCTTCGAGCGTATCGCTATGCATAATAGAAGCCATTATTTTATACTCATCGATGCACTCCGACACTACGAGCGCTGCCAGGTCATCATGCTGACGCTTTTCTTTTTCTACACCGGAAGGCAACATGATAACGGCATAACCGCCGCTTCCTTTTTTTATTCGCTCTTCCATTTTCTGTAATATCTCAAAACCGATGGCCACTGCATTTTTCTTGCCCCTGTCATCATAGGTAATAACGATGGGGTCCCATCCGCTTTCGGTTGGGTGCATCCTGTTGACTTCCTGCTTCAGGCTACCGAGGAATTGAGTATCATTCCCGAACATATTGTAGATCGTCTGGGGGATAATGTAATACTGCGTCTCAAAGGGACGGTTGGTATAAAAACCCGCATCCTTATCGACCAGCATGGCTTTACGTTTCTGACCCAGTTGCGCGATCGTAACCGCCTGCGCATCCGGGGTGTTCCGGACGGACACCGTCACTTCATTTCCAAAAAGAATATCGGGTGCGATGAATTTTATTTTATCTATCTGCAACGGAATTTTATTGACCCGAAGCGGTATACTGCCATACATCAGTTTACCGAAAAAATTATTGTGAATGATACGAATCAGCCTTCTTCTTTCAAATGGCCTTATGATTGAATGGAAATGAAGCTGCTGCACGACAGGATCTTCTGTATCAAATACACGGTAACATAAAGCAGCTACCGCAGCCCTTTCCCGGCCATCATTGGTTTTATACAGCAATACCGATGCATCATCCGGCAAATTCGCCACTTCTGGCGGCATCGATGGGCCAAATTTCTCCTGGATATCTTCCAGTAAGGTTACCATTTTTCCACCTGACTCCCGTTCGAATTTGTACTGAGAAACGGTAAAGTCACTCAGTTGCTTGGGCTTTATTTCATACCGCTTGTTGCCATACTGATAAACAAAATGTGACTTATCGATACGCTGCTTCTGAAATTGTTCCCGAGTCCAATGGTAACGTAAGGGTCTGGTGGCAATATACTTTTTGGTGATATCAATGGCAAATCCAAATCCTTTCCCCGGAAGTTCAAGTACCCGGGAATAAAACCCGGTAAAGATTCCCACATGCTCTTTCTGCACCTTAGCAGTAATATTAAAAAATCCATCGCCGGAGCCAGGCTGCCACAAGCCCTCATACTTGTTTAACTCCGATTGTGTATCAAATTGTATAAAACGGGAAATGATGTCTCTGGTAGAAGGAGTATAGTTAACGAAATCAAGGGAGAAAGGTTGCTCAATCTTGCGAAAATGAACAACATCCCCATGCTTCACTTTAAATTCCTGCGGAAGTTGATTGACTATTTCTGTCTCTGCCCGTATCACCAGCACGGGTTTTTTATCCCTGGTGATGATGGTCACCGGATGCTTTAGTTTATAGGACAAACTCTTTTTGATATACTGCACATTGATATCAAAATCATCGTTCTCCTCATCGGAAGACGCTGTTAAGCCAACGATTTCAAATAAAAAATAATTGGCACTGAGTTCTTTCAGATTTTCAATACTGAAGATGTTCGTCTCGTACCTCTTTTGCTCCGTATATTTCATGTTTTCCCATTTTACAAATTTTCTGAAAGCCACAGTTTATACAGTTCTCCACATACTGTGTAGTTTCAAACGCCTCGATATCTATATCCTTGTACTTTTTATTAGCCCCTGCAATATGCATTTCAATGATCGCTGAACCCAGGTTATTACCAAAATCACGCATTTGATCTTCAGTGATGGTGTAATCTCTCTTAATCCGATCCTTGTGCAGTAACTGGTACTCTGATAACTTATAATCATATAAACTATACTTGCTCAGGTTTGCCGGAAAATCTTCATGTGGTTTTGTATGTCCGACTTTAAAGAGTGCCACTGCATAAGCGATCAGCTGCTCATCGTAGGTGGCCGTGCCATAGGTATGAACTTTCCAATCGAAAATATGCGGCGGGTCATTTTCAAAAAAAGCGATCAAGTCAGGCTTAGCTTTTACACTGAAACGATCATAGTTGTACGTGAGTGACCGCTGACTTATCAGGTTTTTTGCCGATTGCAAATATTCCATGAACTCACGATCCTCCAGTACGTTCGTCAATGCCTTGATGATATCTTCCCTGGCATTTCTTATTTCTTCATCCGTAATCCCGTTACCGATTTCGCACTCTATAAGGGCGTTGAAATCCGGATTGTTGGTGATTTCTGCACCGGTATCTCTGTACTTCTGAAACACGGCATACTCCAGTTGATTAGTGAACATGGTCATGGCCTGTGTAATAAAATAATCCTTATCAATAGCCCGGCGCTTGTTCACGGCATTAACCAGGTAGCGGCTTAAAATATTATCCACAACTGTTCCCCGCCATGCATAAATCGTTTGCAAACGCGCCAGCAAAGTAACCTCCCTTCTGAAAGGATCCTTTTTCACCTTAGCATCTGCTACAATATTTTTATAGCACCAATACCTAGGGCATTGCTTATACTGTTTATATCCGGTTACAGTGATCATTTTTTACGGCTGCGTATAAATTTTAGATAATTAAGCAATTCCAGTTCCTCGTCGTTAGTAATGGAACCTACCCGGTAAGCAATCGGCTGCTTTTCCTTTCGGACCTGTTCCTCTGCTTTCGGGATCGGGTAGCCTACTTTTTCCATCAATAGTTCATAGCTAACATCATATAGGGTGGCAAGCTTATGTAAAGTGAGCGGCGAAGGTTGTTTCACCTTGCCGGATTCCAGTTGACTTAAATAAGCATTGGAAACATCGGCCTGCTTTTCTACCTCCCGCAACGTCAGATTTTTTGCTTCCCTCAGTGCCTTGAAATATTCACCATAGTTATTCATATTCTTGCTTGTTTTGTCAAGCAAATATACAAAAACATGCTTGATATTGCAAGCATAAATTATGCACAGATTAAATTATTGATAGTCACTCGATTAAATTGACTCCTGCGCAAGATGGTTAATAAGTGCCTTGATTTGGCCGAAACTCAGGCGGTCTCCAAAGGCACTTTTCAGTGCTAACGGAGTAAGAGCAGTTTTCCCATTTTTGAAAGCAATGACTTGTTCTAAAATTGCCTGATCTACTACCTGATGTATTTGTATTTCCCCAGTACGCACCAACTCAGCGAGGTAATTTTCCACACTCGGAACGCTCAACTGCAATGTGTCTGCGAGTTCTTTGATCGTTC
>JBGAWA010000006.1:0-68374 GCA_044227805.1 Chitinophagales bacterium
TATGTATTCATACACATTAATTTAATGATTAAAATGTTACACTGCCGCCGTGTCTCCGCGTCACGGCTTTGAGAGGAGGTAGCGGGACACGGGGGAATTCAAAGCGAGCAAACATCAAATTGTTTTTTCATAGCCCGTGCAATATTTCCAAATAATGTGTGAGTGGAAATTGACAAGGCGTTCCCAATTCATAAAATGAAGCACTCGAATGTGCATACCATACAAAATCACTAACCAGATTCCATTTACCGCTTACCGGATTATGGTGTATGTATGTTATCTTCTGAAAGAGCATTTCTTCATTGAGAATACGACCTGCATCAAAAGAGGGTTTGAATACCTGGTGTAGCTTGCCTCTTTTGCGGTCACTTGGAATAACTTCATTCGCCAAAAGTGTTAATAAATGTGTTTGCTGGGTATTCTTCAACTTATCTACGATATCATAGGCAAGGAATCTCTTACCATTGCTGACAAGTGTATTCAAATGCGCATTTTTGCATGGAGTTGCAATAATAAAATGCAAATGCCTGTCCCGTTTTTTCGGGAGTTCGGCATTATAACAAATGTACAGATACGGAAGCGTTTCTCAATTACAATTGTAAAGCACTTATAAACTTCATCGTAGCAACTTGTAATTTGAAACAATGATAACCATTTGGTGCAAGTGAATGTACAGAAATACAATTCATTGGGTCGATCGTGCCGTGTTTTTACAGACATGTAGTATTGTATAAAAACAGATTTGGTAAAATTATATTGTTGCATGGAATTCCACCGTGTCCCGCTACCTCCCCGCAATACCTCGCGGCGGAGACACGGCGGCGGTGTAAAAAATGCCCTTTTCGGCTGAGTCGAAACATGGCAGTTTATTTTGTTTGACGTTTACGTAACCACAGCTTCGTTTGTCTATGACTCGCACAGGGCTCCACGAAGTCCAAAAACGGTGCAGCGCCTTGCAAAGACCAAAAATGAAAGTACCCTACCCGTTTAAATCCTTTCTTCCTTTTTTGACCTATCATCTTACATGATAATTTATTATATTCATTGCTAAATTCTAACTGAACAATGGACACAACCACTACTTCAAAAAAAGCCTGGATCAGGTATGCAGTTTTTTCAATGATTCTTGTGGCAGTGGCTGCATTCATCTTTTTATCAATGCCGGCCGGCAGTTCTTGTACCGGTTCTTGTGCGGTTAAAGCATGCAGGCCAGGTGACACTTGCTATTTCAAAGGCAAAAAGTACGTGAACGGGCTGATGTGCAATGCAGCCGACACCTTTGCTTGTGAGACCGGAATCTGGTTTGACTGCTATTGCCACACCTTTATTATTCATGGAAATAACGGTGAACCGGACACACTTACCTGCCAATGTTCGATGTAGTAATCATTCTTCCTGTTGCTAGTGATTTGTAATCTCTGTTGTCCGGGATTTGTAATCCCATGCAATTGAGCAATTGGATTTCACGGCCGTTGTTGGTCTTCGCCAAGCAAAGCGGGAAGCCAGACCAACCACTGAAACTAATTCAGCTACTGATGGTCTCTGTTGACGCAGTTGTTGATTTCCCTGAGTTGTTGGTCCATGCCTCGCGCAGGACTCAACGAAAACTAACAACAGCGCAGGCGCAGTTTTGGTAAATTATTGTAGGATGGAATTCCCCTGTGTCCCGCTACCTCTCCTCAAAACCTCGCGACGGAGACACGGTGGCGGTGTAATGTTGCAAATGAATGTGCAGTTGTTTGATCCCGCTTTGCGGGCACTTCCCTTGATGATCTATTGAATGAACAGCAAAATTCCCCGCCAATCCGACTCATTCAATCAAAATCACACTAAAAACGGCCTTTTCTTTCCTGTTGCACATTTGTGGCCCGATCTTCTCTTAGCAGACTTTTATTATTCTAACCAAAACAAAATATCATGAAAAAGCAACTATTAGTTGTATTAATTTCCCTGACAGCGTTAGGGTCTGCTGCATTTGCACAATCAAAACCTGTGGTAGAAATAAAGGATGGCCCGGGCTGGCATAAAATTGTTGAAACCTTAGTTGATCTTAAAAACGACCGAGATGACATCACTGTACTTGGAGCCGATCATTACAAAGCGATGAAGCTTAAGGCAACGGATTCGGATATCGAAATCATGGACGTAAAAGTTAAGTATGAAAACGGCGACGTGCAGGATATTGAAGTGCGCAAATTTATCAAGGCCGGAGAAGAAACCCGTGAGATTGATCTCAATGGTAAAGAACGTGCGATAAAAAGCATTCACCTGACTTACAAAACCGTTCCTAATGCGGAGAAGGATAAAGCCCATCTTGAAATCTGGGGATTGAAGTAATCACATCATTCATTCGAAGAAGAAAAGCCTGTGCTGATGGCACGGGCTTTTTTATGGAGGCAGTACCTTCAATTTTTTTTGTAGTTGTAAGGAATATAATTCTCCCAATACCACGGTGTAAAAGTGTCGCCAATAGCAGTTTCCAGTAACTGTTTAAAAATACTTTCGGCATTGTCACTGTTACTCAGGATAACTATGGCTGTTTTTTGCTTTGGAAATAAAATAACATAGTGCTGAAAACCATCTCCATGCCCTTCTTTGAATGCACCGGTGCCATAAGGTGATTGCAACAGCACCCAACCCAAACCATAACTTAATTTAATAGCATCATTTGATGTTGAATCGCGGAATTGCAATGGCCCGAATTGCTGAATGCTCCGGATCCTGATCTGTGGTGTGAACATCTCCCTGGTGGTGGAAGGTTTTAGCAAACTGCTATTCAGTACGGCTTTTACAAACAATGTATAATCATCCAACGTGGTTTCCAATGTGCTGGCCGAACGTGCATCATTGTCTTTGTCTTTTTCATATTGCCCACCGTTTGAACTATGTCCTACACAGTAGTCAGCTTCAAACTTTGATTGCCAGGTGTAGGAAGAATTTTTCATGCCCAATGGTTGAAAAACTTTTTCCTGCATCAATTCTTCGAGTGATTTACCCAACATATATTCAAGAACTACCTGCAGGTACACCAATCCTTCACCCGAATAACTATACCTCGAACCAGGTGTGAAATCAACTCTTAGTTTCTGATCAGGTTCATACCATCGCCAGTTGGGAAAACCGGAGGTGTGATCAAGACACATTCTTGCTGTGATCTTTTGATATAGCGTATCGCTTCTCAGATCGCTGTAGTCGTCGTGCCATTTTTTAGTGGGTGTATATTCATAAATGGGTTTCGGCAGATAATCCTGTAATGGTTTATCCAGGTCAAGAACACCTTCTTCCACCAGTCGCATCACCAAAACTGCAAACACGGGCTTACTCAGAGAAGCACCATAGATATTTGTACTGGTCTTTATCGGCTCCTTTGTATCGAGTCGTTTGTATCCAAAAGTCTTTTCATATACAGGCTTATTGTTGTTAAAAATACTGATGGCTATTCCCTGCACATTGGCGGCTTTCATTAAGTGCTGAATGGAGTCGTCCAATGCAACAAAGGAGATCCTGCTTTTATCAAGTCGCTGAATGGACTGTGCATGAATTGCACCATATAAGAATGTGCAGCAGAAAAACAGCAAGCATAGTTTTTGAATGGGCATGTTTTTTAGTTTTTGATGCGTGATCTTCCGGATGCTGAATATGAATTATTATTTTGAGTTACTAGTAAAATAATTTCATTCCCTCCTGTTGCTCGTGATTTGTAATCCCGTGCAATTGAGCAATTTGATTTCTAATCCAGTCATAACTCCGCTGATTTCTTTGCAAAGCAATGTGGAAAGCCAGACCAACAACTGAAACTGATTCCTCTTTTGATGGTCTCTGTTGCCGCTTTTGTTGATCTCCCTGAGTTGTTAAGCTGTTGGTCTATGCCTCGCGCAGCACTCTACGAAAACCAACATCGGCGCAGATTCATTTATCAGGGCAATTGTGTTCACACCTGCATCAAAAATGTTATCCTGAATCAATTGGACTGCATTCGAATTACAAATAGTAATTTCCTGTTGAGTGTCTCATGTACATGCTTCAGCCATGCTTTCTCCTTACCCAATCGTAATAATTTGAATGTGTGAAGTGACACCCGGTAAGTTTGGCTCCTTAATCAGTCAAACAGAAATTCAATCAACGGCATGCTTCTCCTGTTCAAGGTATTCATGTCACATCCTTTTCACCCGTAACGTTTTTAAACTTTATAGCCATGAAAAAACACTTCCTCCACACCCTCACCCTGCTCCTGCTTTCAACGGCAGCATTCGCAAATTTTTCAATCGACTGGACCAGCACTGCCGGCAACCTGCTGGCCAACGAAGGAACTGCGGTAACACGTGATGCATCGGACAATGTCTACAGTACCACTTCAACCGGTGATATCTTTTTTGAAAAGCATGATAAATTCGGAAACTTCAAATGGCAGGTTCACTCTTTTACCACACTTCCTTTCAACTATGAATTTCCAACAAAGATTTTTATTGATCCACAGGGAAACCCAATTGTTGTGGGTTATCGTTACACTTCTCCCACAGAAGGTAATCCCGCCAATTCGCTGATCATCCTCAAATATGATCCCAATGGCAACCTGATTTACAAGAAAAATATAGATGGCAATTTCAGTTACTTCAGCAATGCGCAACAAAGCACTTATTATACGAAGATCAACAGCCACATGGATGCACAGGGCAATATTTACATCGGCACGGCAGGAGGAGTAACAGGATATCCGGGTTCAGGATTTACCGTTGTAAAAGTCTCACCGGCCGGAACTGTTGTTTGGGTAAGTACGAAGACATTTACTTCTACCACGATGTTTCATTTTGTTCGCGGCATGAAAGTAAAGGGAAACAGCATTGGAGTTACCGGTTCAACTTCTTTGCCCGATGGCAATGTCACCAACTGGGTGCTTGATACCACCGGAACAGATAAATGGAGCAACATAAAGGTGGGAAATGGTGGACAAGACATGACCTTCGATCAGAATGGCAACGCGTATTTTCTCTCCTGGGCTACTGTGAATTTTGTGAGCGATGTAAAGGTTTTCAAATTCAATAGTACCGGTGGACAACTCTGGGAAAAAAGTTATGATTTTGGCGGCAGTGAAATTGCCACGAGAATAGAAAACACCCCTGACAATGGAATGGCAATTATGGCCTATGGAAACACCTATCCGGGAGGAAGCCTGTACGTTGACTTCATCACATTCAAAATAAAACTGACCGGCGCCATGCTTTGGTCGAAAAGGTATTCGCAACACGCCAACAACGATGAATATCCAAGGGCCATGGCAATTGATAACGACGGGGATATTTTTGTGACCGGTATCGGTGGCCCAGTTCCACCCGGGCCCACTTTATCAGCACAGCAGATGGTGACTATCAAATATTCATCGGCCGGAACAGAAGAATGGGTGTACATTACTGATACATTAGGCAATTACATGCAGGGTGAAGGAATCGCGATAGCAAGTGACGGAAGTATTTTTGTGGTTTCAAATGTCAACACGTTTCTTGTACATATCCTTGACCATACAGGAGGAAGTGTCTGCACGGTGCCAACTGGCGTTGCAGCAACAGCCATTACGCAGACCACCGCTACCATCAACTGGTCGGCTGTGCCAAATGCCTACCTCTACCATATTCAATACAAGCCTTCCACGTCACTCACGTGGTTTCAGATTTCAACGGATGTATTGAGCAATGTACTTACTTCATTGGTAAATGGTACCACCTATGATTTCAGGGTGGAAGCGGTTTGCAACAGCGGCCCGACAGGTTATTCCGTAACACAGCAATTTACCACTGCTGGAACAGGCTATTGCCCCTCGAAAGGACTGAACGCCACTACAGACTGGATTGACCTCGTTTTTGTGGGATCACTGCTGAACAGCACCCCGGAAAGCGCGGGCGGTTACGGTGATTTCACTTACCTGAGTGTCGACCTTGTGCAAGGTGGTTCTTACAGCATGACCCTGAGTGCCGGAATGAACCCATTTGGATCCACGGAAGTGTGGCGCGTATGGATTGACTATAACCAGGATGGTGATTTCCTGGATGCGGGTGAAAAAGAAGTGGCGTACAAATCTAACCAGATTGGTTGGGAGTCACACACTTTCGTTGTTCCTGCAAATGCATTGACAGGCACCACGCGCATGAGGGTTTCCATGAAGAAAGGAACCGCTCCTTCACCTTGTGAAATATTCAACAACGGAGAAGTGGAAGATTACACGGTACACATTCTTCCACCCAAAAATATGGCGGCTAATGTTACAGGCGGCACACAAACAAAAATTGCGGCCACTATACTGATTGCACCCAATCCTACTGTCACCACTTCGCAGGTGAATCTCACCGGCATGGAAGGAACAGTTATGGTTCGCGTTTTTGATCTCACTGGAAAATTGATGGAAGAAAGTGTGAGCGAATCAAGCAATGTGATTACCCTTGACACGAATGGATGGAACAGTGGGTTGTATCTCGTTCGTGCAACGGATAATGCAGGCAATTCAGTGGTGGGAAAACTGGTCAGGGAATAATAATTACCGAAGATAATTCAAAACAGGGTTACTGAAATTCCGTAGTTGATTTCTATGACGCTGCCAGGCTAAGCAGGAAGCCAGACTAACAACGGCGCAGCGCATTACAAAGATCCTGTTGCTCGGGATTTGTAATCCCGTGCAATTGAGCAATTGGATCTCTAATCCAACTATAAATTAAATTCATCACCGACCTGAATGTACAGGCAAACATTCTATGTGTGCGTGTATCACCACTTGATTTCCCGAGCCGTTGATTTCTATGCCTTACTCAGGGCTCAGAGACCCATAACGGGGCAAGTTGTTGGCCTTTATCTCCGGAATAGTATTTCAAAAACCAGTACCCGGGCAAGCAACACCTTCCTATTGAGATACATCTCATCAGCACGTAAAAGCGGTTTTATCTTAACTTCGTCGTCATATTTTAAACCCCTGATAAAACGACTATGAAAAAAATCATTTACGCAACAATCCTGGGTATAATTTGCCTGGCTGACACCTATGCACAATATACTACCGACAAAGTGGTTGGGGAAAAAAACCAGGAATACCTCGATAGTGTAAAAAATGCCGAGTACCCATATGTGTTGCCGATACTTGGTAAAAAAGCTTATCAGCGAGGATTCAACCTTCCCTATGCCGCCGGCATTAACCTGAATTTTATTACTCAGAAGTCCGACATTGTTATTGAAAACCTGAGTGTGGGATTCAACCAGGGTGAAATGTATGATCTCGGCAATGTGGTCCGCTTTAACTCGGCGGTGTCGCAAGGCAGTGGTTTAAACCTGCGGCCTGATATCTGGCTTTTCCCATTCCTAAATGTTTATGGCGTGATGGCAAAGGTAGCTTTGTCCACTTCCATTGACGCAGGTATCTGGATACCGAAGAATGACAGCGTTTGGCAGGAAGTACTTCCGCTATCCACCAAAGCGGAGTTTACTGCTACCACCCTCGGATTTGGTTTCACTCCTACTATCGGTGTGGGCGGATTTTTTATGGCTTTTGATATGAACATGACCTGGTCTGATGTGGAAGCGCTGGAGAAGCCCGCTTTTGCCTTTGTATTCGATCCGCGTTTCGGAAAAAATTTTGTGATCAGGGATGAAATGAACGTGGCTGCCTGGGTCGGCGGATTCCGTTTGAAAATAAACTCAAGCACCACCGGCTCTCTTCCAATCAGTGATTTGTTTTCACTGACCAATGCACAGCAAAAAATAGATGATGGCCAAATGAAGGTAGAGGAAGGATATACTGCCGTGGATGACTGGTGGAACAGCCTGACAGCTCTTCAACAACAGAATCCTGTGAATGCAGCCAAGTATGAGGCTGCCAACAAAGCCCTTGAAACGGCAGGAAATGTGCTGGCAGCAGCGGATGTGGCGGTGACTAATATCAACAACTCTACTGTCGAATATTCACTTGACAAACGGCAGAAGGATATGTGGAATTTTATCATAGGTAGTCAGTTCCAGTTAAACAAACACTGGATGGCCCGCGGTGAAGTTGGTTTCCTGGGCGCACGCACACAAGGATTGGTCAGCCTGCAATACCGGTTTGGGTTGTAGCAATATCCAAAGTAACGAGGGCAGATAGGATCTTTGCATGCCATCGGCCATTGTATAGAGGATTTCGCCAGAGTTTTTCAACGATCTATATAAGTGTCGTGGTCCTTTGTCTGTGCTACTAGGTTAATGATGGTATATTGAAATGATGCCACCCGCATTTTTTAGTTCAAAACAGCAACCGTTTAACCCTGGCCTGCAACTGATTTGGGTTTTGAAACATTTTCTTTTTTGGGAAAATGAGCAAGCCCTTTGCAGTGCTTAACCTCAGCGGAGCGGGATACTTCTAATGAACGATCCATGATTATTTTTACTCCCCTAATCCCAACAGCATCATGAAACTCTCCGGCGATCAGCATTTTCTATGTCCACAACGAACACTGGCCGATGAAATCCGTGACACGCATAAAGTAATGGCGGATTTGTGGCAGGGTGTAGCAGCCTTTGCCGACATCAGGAATTGCATTACAGTATATGGCTCTGCAAGGTTTCGTGAAGGTCATCCGTACTACGAACTGGCACGTGCCATGGGTAACGAACTGGCAAAAAATAATTTTTCAGTAATGACAGGCGGCGGGCCGGGCGTGATGGAGGCTGCCAACAGGGGAGCAAAAGAAGGCGGCGGTGTTTCTCTCGGATGCAACATCATCCTTCCGTTTGAACAGGCGCCCAATCCGTATGTTGATAAGATGGTGTCCTTCGAATTTTTCTTCACGCGTAAAACAATTCTCCGCAAAAATTCAATCGCCTATGTGTTGATGCCGGGAGGATTCGGAACCATGGATGAAATCTTTGAAGTGCTTACCCTTATTCAAACGCATAAGCTTCCGCCACGTCCCGTGGTTTGCCTCGGAAAGAATTACTGGAAACATCTCGGCACATTCATCCGCGAAACGATGATTGCGGAGAAGACGATTTCTGAAGCCGATCTTGACCTCGCTTTCATTACGGATAACCCGGCGGAAGCCGTAGAGCATATTAAAAAGATATTGTCACAGCATCATGCTCCGCAGCAGGAATCAGTGGAAGAATGAGTGAAAGCTTGCAGTAGCAACAAGACAATTAAACCCACATTTTACAGGTACACCTGCTTTGTGCGGTGCAAAACAGCCACGGGTTTATCACCGGCGTACCGCTGCTCCTGGGAATGTGAAACATTTTCCTTTTTGAAAAAAAATGAACTATCTCTTAGCAACGATTAAATCAAGCGATGCTGGATTTTTCTGCTGCTAAATCGGGGTTGAAAATTCCAAGGCAGTAGTAGAAGCAACTTCAAAAGGTTTGATCTTTCAGAATATCCACCATTCCGCTCTGATACCAATATACTGCCCCCATTTCACTGGTCCAATCTCCTGCAGAAATGGCGAGTAGAGATTGTCTGCAGCAAATTGATTGTATTTCGCAATGGAATAGATGAGACGAAAATGCGGGCGGGCCCATGGATCAGCCTGGGCCGTAGGAACAATTGTGGGCACGATGGAAAACTTCAGCATCGCTGCCGCCTGCTGATCTCCATCCTTACGGTTGGCATAATGAACTTCCGTCAGCAGGTGAAACCAATTTTTGACATACCAGAAGTTTCTGATCCCCACCGCGTATTCGCTTTTACGATTGAATATCTCACGGCCGAAATAATCAGGTGCTTTATGACTGCTGTCAGCCGCACCATGACTCATCGTGTAAATCGCATACCCGTTAACGCTGTATCGAGGACTTACATTCAATAATAAATGTTCAGCAAGGCTCAGACAATAGGCATTATTAAATTTGTTGGTCGAAAGATCCGGAGCGCCATAGGTCAGCCATGTTCTTGAATTACCACCATCATCTCCGTTGGCGATACCACGACCATAACGTACAGATGACTGGTTGAAAGAACCCTTCATCTTCGTACGAATACTGATGCTATGTTTAACACCGAGCACCCATCCTCCGGCGGCAGGATAGTTTAGAATGGAAACGGTATCCTGCTCACTTGCAGCGGCAAGGCGATGATATTCACCCAACAACTTGATTTTTTGCCTGGCACTGTCAAACGGAATCAATTGCTCAAGAATGAGCATGCTCCTGCCCCGTAAGCCGAGACGTTCTGTTCCGTCCACAATGTTGACATAAAAGTTCGGCGGCACCGAACTGCTGGTGTCCACCGTTCCCGGAAACAAGATGGAAAAAGTGGTGCTTTTGAAAATGATGCCGAGACCCTGGCTGCTGTGATCACAGGCACTCCAGTCTGAACCGGCAATGTGATTCGCTTCAGCGTATAATTCAGGAAGGGCAAATGCCACTCCTCCATAACCTGTGCTCGGAACATTTCCGATCAGCTGACCTTTGCTGCTATACATCGCCACCCTTGCCTGCACATTTATAGAAGTCGTATCATGGCTGTAAATTACCGGGTTGAAGTGCAGCGCGCCGATCAACTCTACATAATCAGCTTCCTCCATCCTGCCACCGATAGATCCCATGCCATTCAGGTTGAAAGATCGCCCGATGTTGCCTTCTATGTCGGGCGAAAATCCGGCACCTACACGTCCATAGGAACCGAAGGAGAACAGCTTATTAGAAATGATTGTTTGTGCGCTGACATTTGGCACAAAGCGTAATAAAATGGCAAAGAGCAGTCCCGGCAGATAATATTTCATGAGACGAGAGTTGAAGGGTAAGGAAGCAGACGCTGGTACATTCAAAGATAAACGGACATTTTACATTTTAGCAGAGAATGAAGATTCTGCACTCTGCTGAACAAATTTTCAATTGAAAAAACCGCGATAATGAATGGATTTGTTTTGTCAACTTTGGTTTTTGTGTATTAACTGACAGAAAGCAATCACCGCTGCGATTTCATTGACGACACTACGGCAGCCTATAAAAACCGCACTATGCATTCCATAACAGCATCCATCCTGGCGTATTACCTGAGTATTGCCTCGATCATTGCCTTTGCCATTACCGGCGCCTTAGCGGCCATTCAGTCAAAGAAAGAAATGGATATCATCGCTGTCATAATTCTCGGCGTAGTGACTGCCGTAGGAGGCGGAACCGTACGTGACCTCGTACTGAATCTACCCGTCTTCTGGGTGCAGGATCCTTCTATGCTGGTAGCAGCTGTTGGCGCTTCGGTGATCACCTTTTTCTTCCGTTCAGGCATCAGGAAAAGCTATTCGCTCCTGCTTTACATTGACGCGCTGGCCAATGCTTTGCTGTTAATGAGTGTGATGAAAAAAGTATTCACGGCGGGATTTCCATGGGAAATTGCCGTGACAAGCGGCGTTCTCACCGGCATCGGCGGCGGCTTGATTCGTGATGTGCTGACCGGCAGGGAAAACCTGCTGCTGTCCCGCGAACTGTATGCTACACCCATCCTGGCAGGAGCAATCATCTATGTTGCCTTGCTGCAATTCATCCCGGATTCAACAACCCTGCAATTGAGTGTGGTGGCTTTTGTCTTTTTCTTTCGCTCAGCGGCGATCCGTTTTGACTTGTCTCTCCCTTCGTGGCTGATCGCTACAGAAACACATAAGAAGGAAGAATGATAGAATAACTGTGCGGGTTACGCTTTTATATCAGATTGCGCAATGCGATTGCTGAGGGTAAAAATCATTTTCAATGTTGGAAAGTCGAATATTGCACAATACAACACACAACACGGAACAGTCTATCCGCATTCCTTCTGTCATTTCTAAATACTATCTTTATCATTCAGCCAAAATGCGCCTTTCCCGTGCTCAGGTCATTACTCCGCCATCCGCTGGTGATCAATATATTAATTGTCATCGCAACATTCGTTTCCTATCGCCTTGCGAAGTCAGGCATCATTTTTACTTGCAGCCGGCCCTTCATTGATTTGCTCATCTTCGTATTTTGTTTAGCGCAGCTTTTTTATTTCGTGGTTTTTTCGTTGCGTAAACTGTTTTTCAAAACAGGCTTGCATCTTTCTTATTCAAATATCCTGTTCCGTATTTGCGGCACTATTATTTTTGTACTGTTGACTTTCACCGTCAATTACTGGTGCCTCTTTGATAATGATCCTTCTTCCATTGTGGGCATTAACCAGTCATCCACTTTCAGGGAATTGTTCGATATGCTCTATTTCAGCTGTGTCACTTTCGCTACGGTAGGTTATGGCGACATACTTCCCAAATCCATAGCTGCCAAGAGCTGCGTGATCCTGGAAATGGCGACCGCGTTTTTCATGGTGGTGTTTGTGCTATCCAATCTGAACAACATTATACAAGCCGCCAAAGAAAACATGTCGGGTAAATAATGAGTATGTGTTCCGCTATCCCAGTAACTACCTCGCAGGCGCTTTTTGACGGACCATACATCTAAGCATGATTTTTTTACCTTGAAAGAAGAACCTGCTTTTCATTTTTTTTTCTGAATCAGCCACAATGCTTCGCGCAGCTATTGGAAGTAACCCTCAACAACATCAAAGCACGCCATGTACAGGGAAACTTCAACCACATGGCCGGTCACTAACCAGGATTTTTTGTCTAAAAAAATACGGTTGTACTGCCACGGAGATCTGTTCTGGTGCTATTCTATTTTTACCAAAAATTACTTCACCTATCGAACGGACTGTGCATGTGGATGAAACTCTTTATCGCTCAACATGGCAACCATCAGGGTTAATTTTATGCTTATCTTCCCTGTCACAAAACATTCAACCATGAATTCCAGCCCAAAGCATGAAAAGACGAATCAGGATTCCACCCGGAAAGTCTTTGATCTCGTTATCCGGCTGATTGCCGTTGCTTTTTTATTGTATTGGTCGTTCAATATCCTGGCCCCCTTCGTTCATATTCTTATCTGGTCCGTCATTTTTGCGGTGTCGCTCTATCCGCTCTTTCTGAAGCTGAGTCATCGGCTGGGTGGAAGAAAAGCATGGGCGGCCACGCTGATTTCTTTGATGATGTTACTCCTGATTGTTGCGCCTGCTGTCTGGTTGATGTCGGCCACGGCTGATGATATCATTTCCTTCCGCAAGCAGGTGAATACAGAGGGCTTTGCGATCCCACCACCTCCTGCAGGCATAAAAAGCATTCCGCTTGTCGGCTCAAAGGCAGATGAGCTATGGTTGGAAGCTTCACAAAACTTAAGTGGGTTTGCACAGGAAAATAATGAACGCATAAAAAGTCTTTTGCTTGGTATTCTGGGTCTCATTTCATCCACAGCGAAGGGATTACTCCTGCTCACCGGCGCCATTATCGTCAGTGGATTTTTAATGAACTATGGCCAGCAGGCAGGAGCTTTTGTAACTAAATTATTTGTCAGGCTGGCAGGCAAAGACGGAGAAAGTATGGCCAGTGTTGCGGAGGTGACCATACGGAATGTGACACGCGGCATTCTGGGTGTTGCTGCCATTCAATCATTGCTGGCCGGTGTTGGCATGGTGATCGGAGGCGTGCCGCTGGCAGGCTTGTGGATGGTGCTCTGGCTGATTCTCGCCATCGTGCAAATTCCTGCTCTTCCGGTGGCGATAGGCGTTATCGTGTGGGTGTGGGGCAGCGATAGCTCTACCGGAATGGCTATACTACTCACTGTGTGGATGCTGGTGGCAGGCCTGATAGACAATGTGCTGAAACCGATCATGCTGGGCAAAGGAGCACCTGTTCCGATGCTGGTTGTTTTTCTCGGTGCGATCGGCGGATTTATATTCACCGGATTCACAGGGCTGTTCACCGGTGCCATCGTTCTGTCGCTTGCCTATAAGTTATTCAATGACTGGGTGGAGGAGTCGTCTGCAACAGACTGATGGCTGATTTGACCATCCATTTTTGTTCTTATTGGTTTCATTAATAGTCCCCCAATAGTACAAGGGAAGCCCCTTTAAGATTTATCTATTCAATGTGTGAAAGAAAATATTTTGCAGGCTGAAGACAGTTTTTTGCCGGTGACAAACCGGCTCCACCTTTGAGCTCCAGCGCGCAACGTTAGCGGGAATGTTCATTTCGTACTTAAAAAGGAAATGTTTTCTTTGTTATCACAACATGAAAGCGCTCATTGCACTTACCCTGTCCCTGCTGTCCATCGCATTTTTTGAAAGCGCCTATTCGCAAAGCACCTCCACCACTCAATTCTCCAATGAGCTTCGATTTGCACGCACGCTGGCTAAACGATGGTCCGGCGAAATAACATTTACAAATACCTGGATGCAGTCGCCGCCGGCCGATGGGTTATTCGATCAATATGCAGAGTGGTCGCTCGGAGGATGGGGTCACAATTATATTGCAGCGAAGTGGAGGATCTCGCTGGGTGCTTTTTATTACCATAAGCTGGAAGTTGACGAACCTCAACAGTTAAAAAGTAATGAGATCCGTTTCAGCGGGCAAGGCACCTTTTACATCAAGAAGATTGGTTACACCATCACCGGCCGTTCAAGGCTGGAATGGCGTAATGTGCAGGATGCGGAGCGCAATTTTGAGACCGTGCTTCGGCTGCGGGAGCAAGTGAAAATGGTGGTGCCCATCAACTCCAAAAATATTCGTGAGGGAGTTTTTTACGGCTTTGCTTCCGAAGAGATTTTTCTTAAAACACCGTCTGATGATTTCGGGAATGAAATTTTTGACCGCAACCGCTTTGACGTTGGAGCAGGTTATGTGTTAACCCATGATGTGACTGTAGAACTTTACTACTCCAATGTATTCATTCCCCGTGAAGTTAACCAGGTTAATTCGGTTGTTAATCTCGATTTCAGCTTCCGGAATCTCGCGGAGAACATTAAAAAACGTTTTAGCCCGCCATCCGTTGCCCTTCCCGATCAATGATGTTCACTTTTCCCCTTTTCTCTTCAGGGAGTTGATGAGGCAATCGAGTTGTTCCATCACAGCCGCTTTGTGCAATTTGAAATCATAGATTCTTTCTCCTTCATCACCCATCATCATCCTCACCTGGTTCACTTCATACTTTCTAAAGATGGGAATCTCATCTTCCGGGATGATGTACAGAAAGAGCAACGTGGTGTCGCGGTCAACATACCGTGTATCGAAATGCTTAAGCACATAAGTGGAGTCATTCGAGAGCAATACATGCAGGTCATCCTTCCATTTTGTTCCGGCGGGTTTCGGCGGATATGGTTTGGGCTTGAGTGCAAGAAAATAATTTTGCTCATCAGTTATTGCGCCTCCTTTCAACTCTTTCTTTGATGTCCAGTAGAATGGGACATAATCCACATAGTAATACATCACTTCATCCACGCCTTGCCGGCTCTTTACCTCGCACTGGCTGAAAGCAGCAGTTGCCAGAGCAGAAAGAAACATCGCACCAAAAAATTTCAGTATCATTCGGTGAAATTAAAGATTCGGCGGTGAAATCACCTTGTATCGTGAAGGGAATTACCATGGTGGGTTGTCCAATAGAAAAATCCTGTTTACAACGAATCAGCTATGCTGCTGGCATTATTACAACAAGCTGATTTGAATGCGGGCTTCAAAGAAGTGTATGTTTCCCTTCAGCCTATACCTGTCGAGAATGCCGTAACCGTAAATGAATTCCATGCGAAAAACTTTCGTCAGGTACCAGTTAATCATGGGAGTTATCCGCGTCATCTGGCCGCCTTGTAAATATCCATTATTCAGATCAAAAGTAGAAACGTGAAGAACGGCTTCCCATTCTCCCCATCCTCCTTCAAAGACTGATTTGTGAACCGGCACAAATCCATAAATATTTCCAGTTGTATTATAAGGGCGCGAGGTGTTAGTAAGGAAATAACTGAACGTAAGATCTCCCCCATAAAAATGCAGCGTGGCAGAATCCTTTGCATAGAAATTATGAGCTATCACTTCTGAAGCCACCATAAATCTGCCTGCGCGATAATTGATTTCGCCGCCAATGGAAGTTGCACCATTGGTTGAAAACTTACCGGTATTGATGAGTTGAGGCGTGGGGTTTGATTCCGGGCGGGATTTTATAGTAAACTCATTATTTAAAGGCTTTCCATAACGGAGATTGGCAGCTATATGTAACACTTTGTTCGTACGGGTATTATAAACAGGTAACCATCCGATTCTTGCATCATACTGTGAAGAGAAAGTGGAAAAAGATTGTTTGATAGAAAGAATATCGGTGTAAACACCAATGTTCATGAATATCCTTGATGTAGGTAAGTAACCGAAGTATTTGATACCATCTGCCAGAATAGGGATGGGGTCCAATGCCATTTGCCTTTCATTGTTAATCCCAGAATGTCCGTTCATGACTTTAATCATTGAAAATCCTTCCTTTGTTCGGCCAATAAATAGATGCCCTTTCAATTCAGGCACACCGATGGTCAGACCACTTTCGCGCACGAGCCATTTTTTTTCATCACCATCATACATATAGGCAAATTTATAAGCGATATATCTTTTCGTTCTCAGAAAGCGGCCACTAAACAGCATACGAAAATCCCTTGTCTGATAGCTGGGAGACAGATCAAGGTTTGCGGAATCCATCTGTTGTTTAAAAATATCGCTTTGGGCATAAGCCGTAAAATCACCGATATAGCCGGCTCCCACTCTAAACATCGCTGAGGTACCCACAAATTCATTGGGCGCCAAATCCTCTTTATTGATAGCGAATACAGTATCCGCGGTGCGGGCGGTGAAATAGAAACCATTAGTTCCATCGGGCAAGCTTTTGCTAGTATCCTGCGAATAACCCTTGAATTGCTGCGACAGCATCAATATCAACAGCAGGAGTATAAATGGAAAGGTTTTTTTCATAAAGGAACTTTATTGATCACAATAGAAAAGCGGCCAACAGAAAACCCACGCCAATGGAAACAACTGTAGCGACCATCCCGGGCAATAAAAAGCTGTGGTTGATGACAAGATTACCCACTTTCGTTGTTCCGGTCTTATCCATGTTGATAGCTGCCAGCAATGTCGGGTAGCCGGGAATCAGGAAGAAACTTCCTACAGCCGGAAACATGGGAATAAGAACGGCGGCTGGTATGCCAAGTGCCAGCCCCAGCGGCATCATGGCTTTGGTGGTGGAGCCCCAGCTGAACATCAAAACACCAACCGCAAAGATGGCGATGACAAAAGTCCAGGGATGCGAAGCAGTAATACTGCCTAATGAATCGGCAATCACCTCCTTGTTGGCATCCATAAAGGTAGCGGCCATCCAAACCACGCCGAAAACAGAAATCAGCGCGCTGCCCATGGAATTAAACAAACTCGCCTTTACAATTTTCGCCGGACTGGTTCCTGTAAGGATCACGATCAGTGCGGCAGCGGAGAGCGCGATCGTTTCGATCACGGTGACCATCTTCATGGTGCCATCGGCATTCACGTGAAAGCTTGCTTTTCCGCCAGCCGTGTCGGGCACTATCTGCGGGAACGTTCCACTCAATACAATCAGCAGGATCGTCACCGCAAAAATGATTACCGCACGTTTTGCCTTTTTAAGCTGTGCCGCGTCAAGTGTTGATTCATCGGACAATTGATTGATCGTGGCGGCAAACTCGGGGTTTTTCATCTTCTCGAGGAAATCAGGATCATCATTCAGGTTTTTTCCGTAACGCATCATAACCAGTGCAGCCGCCACCGATCCGATAAAGCTGGAAGGGATGCAAACAAGCATGATGTCGGCCGCGGCTCCCGGAAAAGCAAGAATAGCAGCGAAGGCGGCCGTTGCCGCCGACATCGGACTTCCGGTAAGAGCAGCATGACAGGCAATCACGGAGGCACTTAACGGCCGTTCAGGACGAATACGGTTTTTTACGGACACGTCGGAGATAATCGGCAACAGGGAATAAATTACATGAGAAGTTCCCGCAAAAAGACAAAGTATAAAGGAAACAACCGGTGCTATGATCGTAATGCGCTGTGGATTGCGGCGGATGATCTTTTCAGCGATTTTCACAATATAATCCAAACCACCCGCAGCTTCCAGCGTTGCTGACAGTGTCACCACACAAAGAATGATGAGCATGATATCACCGGGCGGATCGGCAGGATGCATTCCAAAAAATGTGACATAAATAAAGACGCCTACCACGCCCATCAATCCCAGGGCAATACCTTTCAGGCGCGAACCGATAAGGATCATTGCAAGCAGAATCAGCAGTTGAAGCCAGATCATGGTCAGAAATTTTAGTTGAATAAATTGATTCGGTTTGTGAAGTTAAAGAACACGGAAGCCATTTCTATTCAACAGCATTTATACAAATTCTTAATCGCTTGCTTCCCATTTTGTTACCCTCTTACTACACTGCAGATAGTCATGTTGCATGAGCGGAGGCACCGGTCCTTCAATTAGACGATGGCATGCCGCATCAAATGCTGAATGACCAATCAATATTGAGCCAGGATACCCATTAGTTATCATTGTCAATTGTATTTTGGCTCTCACATCTTGCTTTTAACAAATGCGCTGATGTCCTTTTATAAATCTCCACATCTCCTGGATCCGTATTAAGATATATATGATCGAACGCGAACACCAGGTAAGCCATAATAAAGAGGCTGACAGCAAATGCAGGAATGGCCTCCGTTATCCATAATCCGATTGCAAAGAAGAACAGGAGTAAAACATAGACCTGCGAATCGGTGAAGCCGGGTTCTTTCAGCAGCAGCGTTAAGCAAACGGCTGCCGGGAAAGCTATCAGGAACAAAAAAAGAGAATTGTGATTCCTCCACCTTCCATTGGCATTTTGCTTTTCCAAACCCGGTATTTTTGTATACGATGATACTGCCAGTGGATTAAAAGACTGCCAATGGCGTTACTATGCCGATCGAAAATCTTCCAGTGGTATAATCTACAGCTCCCAACTTTGTTTCTGCGTAGTCGGAGTAGTTGTAAATCCTTCCTATCCAGTTTGCATAAAACCGGAAGTTGAGATCTCTGAACGGGTAATATTCAATGGTAGGAATATAGCCGTATGCTACCCTGATGCTGTTGTCATCACCTGGCGCATACTCATTATCATCCATCCAGTTTTCAAATTCCACCATACCCACTAAAGCAAGATTGATATTTTCATTCAGCCTGTAATATACGTGCAGCCAGTTACCGATATAAAGCGTATTGGGCACAGCGTAGGGGTAAAGTGAATCCGGTATGGTTTCACTTACAATGCTGGTCCGGTCGAGATCTTCGTCATATAAATTGAAATCGTACTGCACCGTCAGCTTCTCCCCCAACTTCACCTGGTTGCCCAACGTGAGGTAATGCATGTAGGTACTACTGGCCTCCGTGAAAAAAGAATATGACCAGATAGGTTGGAATTTTCCGTCAAACAGGCTGCCGCGCCAGTTCGCCACAAATGCAAGCGGCGCTTTTGCTTCCGTAACATTGGGCTGGTTTCCATAGATTTCATTGAAGGATTTTGTCCTTGAATTCAACACCTGAACAGTGAACTGGTGGTTGGCGTTCGCCTTATAACTTACGCCGGCACCGGCCAAAAAGTTATCAGCATAGTCAATAATATCAGAGTACTGGTAGATATCAATCGGGTTGTGGTCGAATTCATATCCTCCCCAATCAGCGCATAACTTTCCGGCGGAAAGACTCCACTGATCGGTAAGATCCACCCGGAAATACGCCAGGTCAACGGAACCGCTCAGGTTGTCCACCGATTGTGGTTCCTGCGTTTTGGTAAAGCGATTGCGAAAACGGAAATACACCTTCTTAAAAGCCTGTCCACGCACTTCCACCCTAAACTGTTCCATGTTATAGCGTGTATCCTGATAATCACCATCCATGAATTCATTCCGTAAAGCAAAACGGGTATTGGCGATGAGGCTCATATTTTTAAGCAACCCTTGCTTGTCCTCCGGAATGAGGGTTTTGTAATAGGTCGTGTCACCTACTTGCCGTTCCGTAACCTGCGCTACCGACAAAACAGGTATGAAGAGCAGTGCCAGCAGGAAAATTTTATGATGTACCTGGTTCATAGATTTTATGTTTTAAATGGCAAGATTTCTATTTCTGTCCCGTCATAGCAGCAGGATCCAACAGTTTTTTTATCTGGTCATCCGTTAACAGTTTCTGCTCCCGTATCAATTCCAGTATCCCCTTGTTGGTCGCCAATGCTTCTTTAGCCAGTTCCGTCGTTTTTTCATAACCCAATATCGGGTTCAACGCCGTCACAATGCCTACACTGCGTTCAATGTAATGTTTTAAAACATCCTCATTCGCTGTTATACCGTCAATACAGTTTTTCCTGAACAACGGCATAGCCTTATAAAACAGCGCCTGCGATTCCATGATGGCAATGGCTACCACCGGTTCATAGGCGTTGAGTTGCAGCAAGCCATCTTGCGAAGCGATGGAAACGGTCACATCATTGCCAATTGCTTTGAAACAAACTTCATTCATCAGCTCCGGCATTACCGGATTCACCTTGCCGGGCATGATGGAAGACCCGGGTTGCAATGGCGGCAGATTGATTTCAAAAATACCCGTGCGTGGGCCGGTGGCGAGGAAAATCAGGTCGCTGCTGATTTTAGACAATGCAATGGCAAAGTTTTTCATTGCAGATGAATACATGACAAATGCCTGCATACTGCTGGTGGCACCAATCAGGTCTTTGGCAAGCACCATCGGTTTCCCGGTAATCCTGGCAAGTTGCGCCACACATTTCACATCATAGCCCGGAGTGGCGGTTAAGCCCGTGCCTATAGCGGTGGCTCCCATATTTACCTGGCACAAATACGCTTCCGCATCGCGTAATATACCAATGGCATCATCCAGTTGAGCGCCGAAGGCATGAAACTCCTGGCCTAATGTCATAGGCACAGCATCCTGTCCTTCTGTGCGGCCCATCTTCAGCAGGTTATTAAATTCATCGCCCTTTCTGTGAAAAGACTTTGCGAGTGAGTCTGCCTGTTTTATGAGCTTGTCATTGTGCAATAACAAAGCGACGTGAATAGTGGTTGGATACACATCATTGGTTGACTGGCCCATGTTCAGATCGTCATGCGGTTCGATATACTGGTACTCTCCCTTTTTATGGCCGCTCATCTCCAGGGCGATATTGGCGAGTACTTCATTCGCATTCATATTAGCTGATGTCCCGGCTCCGCCCTGGTACAGGTCGACCAAGAACTGATCATGGTATTTTCCATCTATCACTGCCTGGCAGGCTTTTTCAATGGCCACCAGTTTTTCCTTCGACAATCGACCTTCCACCTGGTTGTTAGCACGGGCCGCTGCCATCTTCACCATGGCATAGGCTCTTACATAGTCAGGATAAAAATTAGTCGCTACACCGCTCACCTGGAAATTTTCCAGTGCACGCGCAGTTTGCACACCATAATAAGCATTGGCCGGTATCTGCTTATCGCCCAGCAAATCGTGCTCTGTTCTTGTTTGCGCAACGACTGCCTGTGAGCATATCAACAGGATGATCAGCTCTGCTGTTTTAAGATTTTTCATAGTTAATAATTTTATTGTTTGATATTTTAATCTGCCCTTTAATGTGCAAAACGATTTAAATAACCTCCCCGCAAAGCCACTTCTGAACAGCAGGGATGCAGCAGGCAGGGCGCTGAATTTGCCGGAGACGGAATGTAAAGTGAACAGAACAGCCTATTCATGCAAAACACGCTTTAGTATTTAAAGAAATAGCTCTGCAATTGCTTTTTGTCCTTAGTCTTTGTCAGGCCGAGCATCAATAAGATTCTTGCCTTTTACGGTGTAAGGTCATCAGAAACGATAGTTCCCAATTCATCATCATTGATTTCATCATGCAGCACTACTCTGCCGGAAGGAGTGCGACTGGCGCGACAAACAATGATTCCTGCGGCAACAGCACGTTTCACGGCATCCATGTATGCCTTATTGAAGTTCCCATTTCCCACACCGGCGATTACAATGCCATCTACTTTTTTGGCAATCAGCATGTCAATCTGATCGGAAGGTGCATCAGCATACATATAAACAATATCCACCCGTGGCAACTTAGTATCTGCAGTAACAGTGAATGGAGTCTTGGTATTGACCTCTCTCTCTGATTTGGAATAATACTCCACCTTACCATCATAGGCCTGTCCAATGGGTCCGGTATTCGGAGAGCCAAAAGCATTTGTTTTTGTGGTACTGAGCTTCATTACCTCTCTTGCATCAAAGATACCTTCATTGAAGCTAACCAATACGCCTCGGCCTTTGCTCTTGGGGTCAATAGCCACCGTGATGGCATCATACAGGTTTTTAGGGCCATCAGCACTGATGGCTGTTGCTGGCCGCATCGAACCGGTAAGTACCACCGCTTTCTCATAAGGAATTACCAAGTCAAGAAAAAAAGCAGTCTCTTCCTGTGTATCGGTACCGTGTGTAACCACCACAGCGTCGGCCTCATTGTTCTTGAATATTTCATTGATACGAACGGCCAGTTTTTTCCAGATATCAATCGTCATGTCCTGGCTGCCTACTGATGCAACCTGCTCACCCGATATAGTGGCAATCTTTTTTACACTGGGTATGGTTCCGATAAGATCATCAATCGGAATTTTTCCGGCAGTATAGCCTGCCCGGTCGGCCGAAGCACCTGCGCCGGCAATTGTTCCGCCGGTTGCTAAAATAATTACCCTTGGTAATTGAGCCTGCGCCTGCATCAACAGGAGCATGAAGGCGATAATTGAAAGAATCTTTTTCATAGTTGGTTTTCGTGGTTTAGGGATATTTAATAAATGAAGATGATTTGAAATTTTTACGCGACCCCACTGCTTGAACACCGTGAATGGGATCAGCGGGAGCCTGAGGCTTCCGGCCGTTACTAGGTCTATTGTTGATGGGAGAAACTATCGGCAGACCCTTTATGGAACGAGGTAATATCAACTGCCCATTGAACCTGTTGAATCTGATTTGATACCTATCATGATTCATGTTATCCAAATTCTCCTATTTGAATCTGGTGAATACAAAATTAAAGCAAAAAAACAATATGTCCTCCTAATTCATTTCTGCGAATAACTATACTATAGTTTTAGCGCTTGCTTAGAAAAGAATAATTAAACAATATTATATATTATCCATGCTTTGTTATAGCGTTCATCCCATATTTTCCAATTGAATCATCACCAATTCTGAAAAATAGTATCACTCCATCTTTAGCCAGGAAAAGAATCACCGTTGCAATTGAGCAACCGGAATCAAATCATCATCCGGCATTAAAACAATAGAACGATTGGCATGACTGAATCCATGCCTGGGTGGATTAAGATCGCAGATGCTATAGAAAAATTTAACAGCCACCATTTTATTCAAATTTAATCTGCGAGTAACCTTGCGGTAATATGGAAGCACAACTTTTGAGGAAAATGCATCAGATGGAACGCCATACACCGTTATTACAAAGCAAACTGAAATCTTATTCAATGATGGCTGGTTCGCTATTGGCCGTTTCACAGTTAGCTGATGCACAAATCATACATCATCAGCTACCCGATACGACTTTTAACGAGAACCAGACCGGTCTGTCATTTGACCTGAATAACGATGGTAATACCGATTACACTTTTTTCCTCATCAAGAGTGATGCTGGATCGCAAGTCAATCATCTGGTAGGTGGTTTCGCTTCGAATCTGAATAATGAAATCGTGGGTACGGCAGGAACCGGCAGTTATGTGTATCCGCTTGCTATGCAGGCCGGCGAAACAATTGGCGGTGATCTTGACTGGCAGGCTTATGGATCTGTATTCTGGGTTTTTGCTCAGCAATATTCCTCGGGGGCGGGTACGCCTGTTCTACGGGGAAACTGGCGGGGAGAGACAGAAAAATTTGCAGGGCTCAGACTTGATGTAGATGGTGAGAAATATTATGGCTGGCTACGGATGGATGTTGACAGCTTTGCCGGTCAATTTACCATTAAGGATTACGCATATCAGTCAATTCCGGATTCTTTTATCCTCGCAGGCGACACCGATCTGATTATCAGTAGTATTCCAACCGTATCTGCCGAAAATCATATCAGCATGATTGTGCATGAGAACAATGTAGTGATCAGCGTGCCGACGAATGACAAAAGTGATTTGACTATTACTATCATCAATATGTCCGGAGCAATTGTGAAGCAATGGACAACAAAAGAAAGAAAAGTACAGGTATCATTAACAGAACTTCCTCAAGCACTCTACCTGGTGAACGCACGTACTACTGAAGCTGCTGTGACCAAAAAGATTTCACATCAATAGATTTGCCGGCGCTGCAACTATCAGCAAATCAGCTGCTGATGAAAGAGTCATTGTCACCTACTACGCGGCGTTATTTCCCTCATAACATCAATTGAGCATTATTCCTATTTATCCGGATTCTTCTATGTGCAAATCCGGCTTTGCTACCTTAGCACACGGCATAAAAAAGCGGGATACCTGTGGAGGTATCCCGCGTCATCACGCAATACTAACTATTGGCTTACTTGACAATCACGAGTTGGTGCGATAATACATCTTTACCATCATAAATATTGAGGTAATATATTCCACTATTCATTTTCTGAAGATCAATTGTACGGGTAATGGTGCCTTCCACTGTAATATTTTCGATGTGATCAACTTGCTGGCCCAATGAATTTACCAGTGTAATGTTAATGACCTTAGCCGTAGCGGATGTGATCTCAATGCTTACATTATTACTAGCCGGGTTAGGGAAAATATTGATTCCTTTTATAGCAAGTTCTTCCGTTTCCATTCCAAGTCTTAAAGTAGTAGTGAAGGTGAGAATAGCGGTATAAGAAGAATTGTTACCACCACCACATTCGCTTCTTACACGGTAGTCATAAGAAGTATTGGCCGTGAGACCACTGATGGTGGCATTTGTAGCAGCAGTATTGACACTTGTCCAGGTAATGGTGCCGGTTTTACGGTATTGCAGGTTATAGGTTCCGGCATTGCAGGTTCCCACCCAACTGATATTGGCAGTAGTAGAAGTAATATTGTTGGCAACAGGTGAAACCGGCTGCGCGCAACCGTTGGTCGTGCTTTCTGTTTTTTGAACGTACTTGCTCTTTGATCCGCCAGGACAAACGGTGGCAATAGAAACATCATAAGATGTATTCGGCAGCAACCCGGAAAAAGTATAGTTCAACGCAGTAATAGTACCCGAAATATTTGTCCAGTCTGTTACTCCCGTCAGCCTGTAACGAAGTTTATATCCGGAAGCCACTGAAACCGCATTCCAGCTTAACTGCATGGAACAGGCCGTTTTGTTATTCACGGTTACATTGGTTGGTTTAGGAATACTGGCAGAGGCGACCGTATAAGAAGCACTTTTGCTGCAGGAACCGGCACTCACCGTTACGGTATACGTAGCTGCGTCTAATGCAGTAATATCCTGTGTAGTGGCACCATTGGACCACGCATAAGCAAAGGGTGCTATGCCGCCAGCTACCGTAAGATCAATGGAGCCTGTTGCAGGACAGGTTGATTTGGTAATGACAGCAGTAAGGGTGGGGGCCAGATTAATTGCACCCGCATAAGCAGTACCTTGCGGATCGAAATTGGCCCAGACCTTTGTCCAGTCGGTAGTACCAAAAGCGCCTACATAGCTGCCGCTTGAAAAGAAAGGATCAGTAAGACGTGCATTGGAGAAGCTCGCACCGGACAAAGCAGGTGAACCGGCCTGTGGAAGAAAATTCGGATTCGTCAGGTTAAATGCATCCACCAGGTTGATGCTGCTGTTGTTTACATAAGTGGCATTTCCACCTTGTGAAGTAAAATAGCTGTTGATATCGAAGGTACTGCCGGCATTCACGGCAAGATTGGTAGTATTTCCCGCCAAGTAATTATTTTGAAACTGAAGGATGCTACCTGCGGCATTCGTTTCTGTTGATGTGCCGTCAATAAGTAATCCAACGGGCCAGCCCATGATGAGTGAATTGTAAACTGAGCAGGAAGAGTTTCTTCTTACATGTTCACCACGCTTGAAGTTTGCATTGAAGGTTGAAGAAAGTGTCGCCAATGGACCCAACACAGTCATGTTGGAAAAGACCGGCAATGTACCGGGCGCATTGGTTGTACCGGTTGCATCATTGTCCGATTCAAAGCCATTTGAACCGGAAATATCCGCTATATTAGGATCCCGTAATGAAACACCGTATTGAATTTTGCCCCTGAATCCGTTATCGGTATCAAAGTCATCATCCAATCCACGAAAGGCAATGAGGTGCTTACAATTGACAGTGCCGCCAAACCATTCATAAGAATCATCGCCCGAATAACTCACCATTACATAGTCGATGGTGGTACCCGCACCAACACCGCCCATGGTCAAACCATTGATCTCGTTGTTGGGCTGGAAAGCGATGCCCGGAAACTCGATGCGTACATAGCGAAGGATCCCTGAATTATCGTTATCATCAGGGGAAAGGCCTCCTCCATAGGTAGCATTTCCTTCACCATCATCAACACCACCTTCAATAATGGCTTCACCGCCGGGCTGGTTGATAGATGCTTTTCCTAAGATGATGATACCACCCCAATCACCATACGTACGTGTTCCTGCAGGCTGTTCAGAAGTGAAGACAATAGGCTGACAGGGCAAGCCGTCAGCAATCAACTTTGCACCTCTTGTAATGATGAGTGTGCCTTTGGTGGATTTCTCTCCGAGAATCAATGTGCCCGGCTGAATGGTAAGTGTTGCATTGTTATTTACATACACAAAACCGCTCAATCGGTAAGTGTTGTTGCTGGTCCATGTCTGGTTAGAAGAAATGTAACCTGAAACGGTAATGATAGAGCTGAATGCCTGGCTGAATACGGCAATCAGCAGTACTGCGGTTGTCAGTAATTTTTTCATGGGAATTTTTTTTTGGTTATGGCCGCAAAAGTATCCGCAGCATGTTATCACATTGTTATTCGGAAATTACCAATCAATGATGATAAGCTTACGTGATTGTAGTGCCGGTGTTAACCAAAAATGAATGAGGCTTAAAGCCCGATTGATCAATAGAAAATTCCAGCTGTTATTAAACCCACATTTTGCAGCTCAAAACGGCAACGGGTTTAACCCCGACGTAGAACTGCTTAGGGTTTGTGAAACAATTTCTTTTCTTGACAAATTGAGCAAACCCTTAGCAGTTCTTAGTCGCAGCGAAGCGGGATTTTTCCACTGAAAAATCCGGGTTAAAAGTAGCGCCGCCGCAAAGGTCTTGCGTTATTTATAAAAAGAAAATGTTTCTCATGCTCTAAGCAGTGCAGCTTCAGGGTTAGATTCATTGTTGTTTTGAAAGGCAAAATGCGGGTTCAAACAATATGTACAGCACATGATTACTGCCGGCAAATGAATTTACCGTTATACAGGGTACCATTCACTGTTATCCGTACGAAATAAATTCCATCGTTTACTTGCAGGTTGAGTTGATGCAGTAACATACCATTATACATTGATGCCTGTTGTGAATAGATTTTTTGTCCGAGGGCATTGATCACTTCCACCTTGGCTGTCATGTCTTCCTTTTCTGCGAGTGCTAACTGAACGGTGAACACACCATTGTTCGGATTCGGAAAAACCTGTGGCGAGGCGATCAATGTCAATTCTCCGGCGGCCTTATCCAGGCAGGTGATGCGTTTGATTTTAGTGATGGCTGAAGTGCTGGTGCAATTGAAACTGTTGCTCTCTGTCACTTTGAAACTTCCTCCCTTTTTTGTCTTGTAATTAGATTGCGTTTCACCGGACAGTATTACATTGTTCCGGTACCAGGTATAGGTTATACCGCTAACGGTGTTTGCCGTAAGGGTCACTTTCACATCCTTGCATTCGGTAATGGTTCCGGCAGGGCTAATGGTGGCAGTCAGTGCATTTTCATCAATCAATCCATCACAGTTGTCATCCATTGAATTGCAGAGATCAGGCGCTCCGGGACGTATGGCAGGGTTGGAATCATTACAGTCATTGCTATTGTAAACATATCCTGTTGGAGCCGCACAGGCCACTGTCGAAATATTCGCATCTCCAAAACCGTCGTTATCCGCATCAGCATAAAAGGTTTGTTGCAGCCCTTCATCCGCCAGTCCATCGCAATTGTCATCTGTACCATTGCATATTTCTGTTGCCCCCGGATTAACTGATGCGTCATTGTCATTGCAGTCTGTCAAAACAGAGAATCCGTCGCCATCATTATCCTGTGAACTGCCTCCCGTTACTGTTCCATCCAGCGTAATATTTAACAGCTGAAGTGTGCCGGTAGTAGCCGATGCATTGAAACCATAGATCCTCACCATCACGGCATTGGTTGTTGTAAAGGCAATATTCCAGGTGTAATTCAGCACGTTGCCGCAACTGGCATTTTTGGGTGCATGATCGGCCCCTTCGTCATTCCAGGTAACTCCACCATCGGTGCTGTAGGCAAAACGTGTGAGGGCCGGACCGGTATTGCTTCTCCGCAGTCCTGCCGTGAGTGAAAGAACGTTCAGTTGAAATCCAACATCCGGTGTAACGGTAAATTCTATCGCCTTTAAACCGGTATTGAATACGGTGGCATTGGTGAATTTGGTAGATGAAAACCCGGAAGCGCAAGGAGAGGTGGGAACAATGGCACCATTTACCCTGGTCAGATTCGATCCGCTGGCATTGGCAGCAACAGCAGTGGGCACTCCATTGCTGTTGTTAGTGTACAGATAGAGTTGCGCATGGGAGAAGCCCGGTATAAGTGCGTAACCGAAAAAAAGAATGGCAGCGACAGTTTTGTGGAAAGTAAATTTCATGGAGAGAAGGATTAGAGGATGAGATGATTTCCTGCTCAATATAATAAAATAGCGATTTACCCATGGGACATATATGAAATATTCAGGCGATCCCGGCACATACTGCAGCAAAACTGTAGTGCAATCTTCTGATCCGCCGGATGAATAAATTGGAATTATTAATCCCTGTGCATAATCGGTTGGGATAAAAAAATCCTGACCAACGCTTGCTCATCACCCGGCTAAAAATGGGATAAGTGACGAGATGCTTTTTTAGTCATTGTTGATGCTTTCGACTACTTCCGTTTAGCTGATGCTTTCGCTGTTTTATTGAATGCAAGAGCAAGGCTGATCCAGTAGCTAAGTTTCTTCTTTGTATTCAGTGCTTCAATGTCCACAAATACATAACCCTTCATGATCCTGCCGGTGAAATCCATGGGCCTGCATCCCTCCTTTTCGATTACCTCTTCATATATCGCGGGATCAAGTCGAACCATAAGCCTGTCTTTCTCAACACCTACGCACATTTTATCATTTACCATAAAGCATAGTCCGCCAAACATTCTTTTCTCTTCCACCTTGCTATGTGTCATGGCAATAATCTCCCGGGTTCGGTCCGCTAATTTTTCATGGTAAGCCATGTTTACAGTATTGAACCCACATTTTGCAGTTCAAAGCGGCAACGGGTTTAACCCCGACGTAGAACTGCTTAGGGTTTGTGAAACATTTTCTTTTCTTAACAAATTGAGCAAACCCTTAGCAGTTCTTAGTCGCAGCGAAGCGGGATTTTTCCACTGAAAAATCCGGGTTGAATAACAATAAAAAAATGCTGGAAAGCAGACAGCACTGAATCCTTCCAACGAAAATTCCGAATCACCTTGATGAAAGAATGCTTCATGCCAGATCAAGCCCGGCTGTTCACTACGTGAAGGATCCAAAATGCCACAGGATACCGGATGGATCATGCACAAAACATTCTTTGCCCCAGGGCATTTGACGCACGGGGGTCACTCTTACCATTTCATATTTCGAAGGCAGCTTCAGCGTCAGCAATTCCTTCCAAAACAAATCCACATCTTTCACTTCCAGGAAAACCATGGTATTGTCAATCCAGTCCTTCACATCAGCGTCCTGTAAATAAAAGCCCAGTGCTCCGGTTTTGAAATAGGACATGTTATGACTGATGACACTTTCTTCAAAGCCAAGATCGCGGTAAAAGCTGCGTGACAATGCGAAATTCTTAGCTCCGATAAATGGGCGTATTGACAAAGCGTTATGTTCCATCCGGTGAAGTTAATCCGGCTTTTCAATTGATTGCGGGTTTTCAGGATTGATTTTTCAGCCCGCATTCTTCAACTTAAAAATCCCACAGTTATACGAACATTGTGCAGTACTCTTCATGGGCATCAATGCAACACCATCAGCTTTTCCATATTTAACTGGTCATCGCATTTCAGGATACAACCATAACATCCGTTGGGCAACATCGAAATGTCCAACCGCAGTTGGGTAACTTTCGCATCAGCTGTTTCCTGTCCGTTTATCTCCTGCAACACTTTGCCGGACAGATCGGTAATCAGCAAGGTATAAGGCTTGTTCCCGGTCGAAAAAGTGATGTGCACTTCTGAGGATGCGGGATTGGGAAAAAGACTGATGATATTGTTGACTGCTTCGGCTGCCTGTGGTTCCTGATGATCGGGCATCGTCCACCGAAGGTCTGACGGGTTGTATTTACTGACTGAGCAAGGATTGATATAACCCACAAAGACAGACCCGTTTTTTGCGGTGAAACCAGGCACGAGGTTGATGTAATCGCTGCCTTTGACGGTTACATTGGCACCTGCATTAATGGTGGTATTGCAAGGTGTGACGTAAGCAGCGTTGAAAACAGTTGCGTTGGAAACAGCCATTATACCTTCCACCACCTGCGGTACCGGAGATGCATAGTTGCCACAAATGGAGCCAAATGCCTCCGATGAATAGTGCGCGATGCCAACGGCTTTGAAGGCATCACCTACGGTAATTACGTTCGCGGAGCAGCTTCCAAAAAGATCAATTGCCGCCTGTATGAAGCAGTTACGGGTGGTCACAAAATCATCGTCACCATCAATATAATTCATCATGGCTTGCCAGGCAATATCATACAAATCCCATTTACCGCCTTGCAGCGCAGTGACGGAATAGGCTTCTCCATGGTCATTGATACCCGTTCCGCCTTCTGCCATCAGGTAAAAACAATGATCAAGTACCGTGCAGTTGGTATGGATGCCGCCAAAATCACCACTGCCCGAATACCAGTAATCGCCCAGGTACGTATCAGGATCGCCATAAGCTTTCGGATTGTCGTAGTGACGGATAGCGCCATCCGATTTTTCCGCGCCTAACTTCCAATCCACCAACCCTGACAGGTTTGAAAATTCACCGAACAGATCGCAAAGCGCTTCGTTAACCGCTCCAGCCTCTCCTTCCAGATCGAGTGCATCAATATGAGCATCATTGATGATGCCGTGGGTGAATTCATGACCGACAATATCAATGGTATTATAATCATCAAGCACATTGTTGTAAGTGGCACCGCTTCCCAGATATATGTTATCTAAAAAGCTGTTAAAGGAAGCAGATGTTGTGTAAGGTTGATTATTCTGATCATAAAAAACCACTTCGTTGTAGACATCCACCACATCACCGGTACCCGAAAATCCTTCATGATCAAAACCGATGCTGAAAGCGTCCATCACCTGGTCAATCGCGTAGAGTGAAGTGAAGCCCATCTGCATGCCATTGTTCCACGGCAGCAGTATGGAATGGAAGCAGTATGGATCGCCTGTTGCCGCATCAAGTGAATACTCAGCGCTGTTGGTCAGCACACAGTCATCATAGCTGGCTTCAGACACATACCCATCAAAGCAGGATTCGTCACTTACTTCAATAAACTGATCACCATTGAATGTAGTGGCGAAGTCGGGCCAATAGTTGACTGTACCGCAATTGTAAGCGAGGTTTTGTGTGCGCAACACTTCACCGTTGACAGCATCCACATAGACGGCTTCTGTTCGGTTGGGCAGCTTTGCTGCCATCACCATCCGCCAGGCCAGCCGGTATGCAGGTTGCTGCCGCGTCTTTGTTTTCACAAACAGTAATTCCGGTTGCGGATAGAGTGTGGCGGTTTCACTTTTCTGCCGTAACCGGAAGCGGCTTTCCGCCACCGGATCTTCCCACAGGTAAACCTCGGCAGGCACCACTTGTAATGCGCTTTGCACTGCCTGCTCCTGTGTAATGGCCGGCAGTGTAGTCAACGGCAGATGCGTTGCTACTTTTCCATTCACGAGCGAAACACTGCCATTACGTTCATGCACCGTCAGTTCAATGCCTTCTACCCTGATGCCTTTATGATATTGCGTATAGCGTAAATGCCTGTTGCCCGCTTTATCCGTCCGTGTATTCCACCAACGCATTTCATCATCTCCTGTTAATCCGAACAACAGTGGCTGGAGGTGGAGAATTTGTTCAGCATCAAATGGAGCACGGCCTCTGAACAACCACCATCCTTCACTGCTGGAAGGATCAAGATAGTCAGCATAGACCTTGGGTATGACGTATTCATCTTGTGCGGGCCGGAGAGATTGCGCGGGTGCATGCCTCTGCATCGCAATAACAATGATCAGCAAGGCGTGAAAAAAGTATTTCATAACTGTTGATTTTTGTGAACATGAAAAATAGAGGCTGCATGATCAACCGACACGACCTTCGTTACCTGCACAACCATTGCTCATTCCATTATTAAGACAGGATGCTTTGCTGCGACAAGAAACTAAAGATGCATCCTGGTACTTTCAGCGAACAAATCGGTTTTGTGAACGGCGGGTCTCAATTAGTGTACGTTGCAACACCGGAGTTTGCTGAGGCGGACTATAACAGAAGAACCCGGATTTCTTGATTAAAAATCCGGGTTCCATCAGCAGCCATGCAACTTATTTCATTCTTTAACAACGGGCACACTGAATATTTGTCCGCCCGGCGTAATCAACTGTAACGAATAAACACCTGCTGCAACGGCACGCAGATCAATTTCTTCCTCGTTCATTCCACTGCTGCTGCTTTTTGCCACGGAATACATCTGCCGTGACTGCATGTCAAGTAACCGAATGATCACCTCGCCCTGCTTGTCATTGTTAAACGTAACATGCAGGATGTCTGTAACCGGATTAGGATAGAGCATGATATCACTCATTCCATTCAAGTCATTCATGGCATACAGGCGTGCTGCCGTATTGAAGGTGAGCTTCTTGGTATATTTTCCCGTTGCCTTACTGCCATTCGCAGTGTCAATCATGGCAACCTGCCATTCGTACGTTTTACCGGCGGTGAGGTTGTTGACGGTCATGCTGCCTACATTGCCGTTTGTTTTCTTTATATTCCAGGGAGGCGTATCCTTTACGCGATATTTCACGGTATAGTATTTCGCGCATGGCAAGGTACTCCATGTAAACTGTGCTCCGGTTGCGGTGATATTTGAGGTGGCGGTGTTCTTTGGCCTTGGCCCCAATTCTGATTCCTTGCTGGAAGCGAAACAACTTCCGGTTGCACCATCAGCGAAAGCCGTAGCAGAATAAAGTCCTGAAGTGAGGTTAGAGAAGGTGACTGAGCCACTGCCATTGGTACTCAAAGGACTGTTGTAAGGCAATCCAAACCTGTACAACTGCACTTTAAACGGGCTATTGCCTCCGCCACACTGATAGGTGATGCTGCTGTTGTTGCAGTTACTTCCGATATCAGGATTGGGCGTAATGGTTGTATTGCAATTGGTTTGTGTAAAGGAGTCCGTCAATGCATAGGTAAAGAACTCATTGGTACCGGTAGAAGTTACCTTGATGTAATAGTAGGCCGGTGCCAGGCTGTTAAGATCTACTGTAAGTGTTCCGGTTTGATAATAATTGTAATAGATGGCAGCGGCGGCGGTGTCCTTATAGATTGCTATAGTGAAATAACGCTGGCAGTTGCAGGCAAGCCCATTGGCTTCCGTCATTCTTATTCTCAGAAATCCGTTTCCGGTATAGTTGATCTTCCACCAGTCGGGTTGATCAAACACGCCATTATAGTAAAAATTCACATGACCGGTTACGGTGCCCGCTGAAGGCATGGTCTGTGCTTGCGAGGCAAAGTTATTAGGCTCCGGATCCGCGGCGTAAGCGTAAGTGGTCAGCGTGTTGGAAATGGTATAAGTAGTAAAATCCGTGTTGTAACTGGTGCAATAAACTTTTAGATAGTAAGTACCTGCCTGCAAGCCATCCGTTACTAATGTGTTGGTGTTTAACCAGTAGTTGACCAGCTGAATAGTGGATATACCATTGTTATCATAGAGGGCTAATGACAGATAAGCTCCTCCGGTATTGGCCAGCGTAATATCGAGCTTTCCATCAGACGCTATCGTGATAGCATACCAGTCGGCAGTATCTCTTGCAACATTGTAGTAATAGCCGAGATGTCCCGTCAATGATCCGTTCTGTGGCAACGTCACCGCCAGTGCCTTATTTCCATCGGGCTCCGCATCATTAGCGCCTGTAGCGTTGATAAGAGCTGCTGTAAGTGTGTAAGGAACAAATGAACTGTTATAGTCTGTGCAGTACACTTTCAGAAAATAGGTACCTGCCGCAAGCCCGTTGCTGGCCAGTGTCTGTGTTGCATTGTTATAGTTATATCCATTGAGCTGGGTGGTACCATTGTTATCAAAAAGAAACATGGAAAGGTATTGACTGTTTCCTGAAGTCAGTGTGAGGTTTAATTGTCCGTCGGCGGTTGTGGTTACCTTGTACCAATCAATGGTATCCCGAGTAAGATTGTAGTAGTAACCGACATGTCCTGTCTTTGTTTCACCGATATCAATCGGCAACGCCAGCGCCTTGCTGCCGTTTGGTTCAATATCATTCGCTACGGCGGCATTGATAAATGTATCCTTAATGGTGTAGGGAGCAAAATCGCCAGGATCGGTGCAAAATATTTTAAAGTAATAGGTACCTGCCGCGAGGCCATTGGTGCTCATGGTCTGCGTTGAATTGTCGTAGTTAAAGCCATTCAAAAAGGTTGTTCCGTTATTATCAAACAGGAACAGCGACAGATAATGCGCGTTGCCGGAACTGAGTGTAAGCGAAAGCTGACCGTCGCCGCTGGTCGTTATTTTATACCAATCCGCGGTATCACGTTTCGCGTTATAGTAGTAGCCGACATGACCGGTTAAGGTACTGTTCTGTGCCAGCGTGATGGCCTGCAATGCAGTGCCGTTGGGCTCAGCATCATCTGATTGAGCAGGCACCGTCAGTAAATTGGAGATGGTGTAGGATGGCTGTTCTCCGTTATTGGTGGCATATACTTTTACATAATAGGTACCTTTTGCCAGGCCATCCGTTTGCTGCACGGAAGTACCATTCACATAGTTCATAATGTAATTCAGTCCGGTAGTTCCATTGTTGTCAAAAATCTGGAAACTGAGGTAGATGCCATTATTGGATGTGAGCGTGAGGCTGATCATGCCATCCGCATTGGTAATAATTTTCCACCAGTCCACATCACCTCCCGGAGTGACAGCACCTGAATTGCCGGCATTGAGAGAAAGTTTGTTCGCCTGTGTTTTTGTATCATTCGGTTCTGTTTCGATTCCCATGGCGGTAAACCAAAGCATCGAACACAAAACTATGGTCAGTAATTTTTTCGTTTTCATAACCTTGTATTTTGTGATTACAAAGTTATGGGCAGGTAGTATGGGCAAAAATGATTTGAATCAGTTAATCCTGATTTTGATTTTCCACAGGAAACGGGGTTAGCTACCGCAAACTGCTGCTAAAAACAGGATACTTGGCTGGCCGTAACGCCGCATCGCTGGCTTGCAGCTCTCTCCGAACAACCAGATAGCCTGTCATCCGTTTTCCCTGCAGTGCAGTTCCCATTGCCAGGCCGATCGCATCACCTCTTCCAGTGTGCGGGAAGGTTTCCATCCCAGCATTTTTTCCGCTTTGGAGATATCGGAATAGACTGCTATCGCATCGCCTTCGCGGCGCGGACCTAATTTATATTGTAAGGGAATGCCGGTCGCTTTTTCAAAAGCATGTATCATCTCCAGCACGCTCACACCGTTACTCGTTCCCAGGTTGATGATATCGAAATAAGAAGCCGATTCCTGCTTTTTTCTTACCAGGAATTCCAGTGCCATCACATGCGCATCGGCCACATCCATCACATGCGGATAATCACGGATGCAGGAGCCATCCCGTGTTGGAAGGTCGCTGCCGAAAACAATGAACTCCGCCTGCTTGCCAATGGCAGTTTTGGTGATGGCGGGAACAATATTCTGTGGTTTTTCTTCCATCGGTTCCCCTAACAACGCCGACTCATGTGAACCTACCGGATTAAAATAACGCAAGGCAAGAGCGTAACAGGGAAATGCTTTTACCAAATCATCCAGCATCATCTCTCCCCAGAATTTGGTTCTGCCATAGGGCGATTCCTGCTTCACCACTGATGTTGCCTCCGTTACCGGCAGCTGAGCAATATTACCGTACACGGAGCTGGAAGAAGAAAAAATGAGATAAGGAATATTGAACTGCCGCATGCAATCCATGATATGCACCTGCGAGAAAATGTTGTTGCGATAGTACATCAACGGGTCTGCCACTGATTCACCCACCATCTTGTACGCCGCAAAGTGGATGATGCCCGATATCTCACCTTCCTGTTCAAAGACCTTTTGTGTAGCCTGCAGATCACAGAGATCTACTGGATAATTCACAAATGATTTTCCGGTAATCTGCCTGACACGATCCGGCACATAACTTCTGCCCCTGCGCAGATCATCAATGCTCACTACCTCAAACCCTTTGTTTAGCAGCGCAACGATGGTGTGACCGCCGATGTAACCGCAGCCTCCCGTCACCAGAATTTTATTGCTCATTCCTTACTTCTTTAGCCTTCAATGATACGGAGAAAAAGAATGGCAGGAAATGCTGCTTCAGGCGAAAATTTATTCATTCAATAATAGCGCTGCGATGAAAAAGTACAGCGCGATTATTCCTTTATGCAAAAAAGATTGTAAATCCAATACGATATTGGCGTGGATCTGCATGTCGATGATGAATGTGATTTCATCATAAGCAATCCTTATTAATTCGGTTGAATTCCATTCGTCTTTAGGTTTTATGTGCGATGTTCCGCTTCGGAATAATTCAATCTTAGCTTTTGAATAATTCCCCCGTTCGCGCGGATTTTTTAATCCGTGCCTGCCGAGTCTCGGATGGGCCGGGTCTAAGTAGAATTATTGATTTGTGACATCATTTGATATTCCAAGCACGATACTATGTACCATATATACCCTCCCTTAACACAATGTCAATGTAAAATATTTTGCCCAGTGATAAGTATTTCAGCGATTAAGATTCATATTTTTACATCATGGATTTAAATAATGCAATTAATATCGCTATTGAGGCTCATAAAGGGGATCCGGACAAAGTGGGCAAACCTTATATTACGCATGTTCTTCGCGTGATGGAAAGGTGCAAAACAGAAGAAGAAAAAATGGTAGCTGCATTGCATGATGTTGTCGAAGACCATAAAAAAGATGGTTGGACATTCCATCGACTGGAAAGCGAAGGATTTTCCAAAACAGTTATTGATGCCGTCCGAGCAATATCTCAAGATGAGAATGAATCAAAGACTGATTATATAGAGCGTTTAATTAAGAATCCTCTCGCGATTCGCGTTAAACTCAATGACCTGGAGGATAATATGGATATTCGACGGTTACCTGAGCTTACCGAGAAAGATGTTACACGTTTGAAGAATTATCTCAAAACTTATCACAGGCTATTGAAAGTAGTATCTTCAGAAGAAAAATAATACTGGAAATTTAGGTGCAAAATCTACCCGTATCTGTTCTTCATAGACGATGCTGAAACCAAAAAATGCAGCAATTCCTATTCATAAAAGTGGATGACAATAACAAGATGCGCGCCCTGTTGGCGCGGATTTTTTAATCCGTGCCTGCTGAGCCAAAGGATTTCGAATCCTATTCCATTTTAAAAATGAAGTAATATTTTGGGAATGATGGGGAATGATAAATGGATTGAAAATCCATCGCGCGCTTGGTCGGGATCAAAAAAAATCCAGACCGGCGCAACAGTATATCCGGTCCAACAGGGTTTGACTTCGAAGTAATCTTCATCAGGCCTGATTCCATAAATTCAGCTTCATTCAGTGCACTGCATCAGCCAAATGATCCATACAGATATTTGTTTTGATGGGCGGGTGATCATTCATTTCAGAAACTTTCAATCACCGATCCTGTTCAATAGCAGACCACCTCAATTTTACTTTTACAGTTTTGATGGATTTATGAATACCGAAGGAGTCTATATTAAAGCTCCGTTGCTCCTAAAAACCATACTGCCGTACCGGCTACGGTATTAACCGCAGCAGTCTCTATACTGCCCTTTCTATCATTTTTTCCGCAGCCATTCATAGAATGCAGGAAACATTTTTCGCCAGCTGCTTTCGGAGTGCGTGCCGGTTTCGCTGATACTTACCACTACCTTACACTGCATATTTTTTTTAAGCCGGCTGCCTACTGCTTCCACCAGCTCCACCATTTGTTCACCTTCCCTTTTTCCGCCATACAAATAATACCGCTGATGTTCATGGCCCTTGGCCGGCGTTTGGTCAATCTGTGACAACAGATCCGGCACCAGCCAGAAAGAAGGCGAGATCACGCCGATGGCGCCAAATACTTTAGGATAGAAAAGCCCGGCATAAAACGAAATCAATCCGCCGAGTGAGCTGCCGGCAATGGCGGTATGGCCGGGCCCCGGGATCGTCCTGAAATTTTTATCAATGTATGGTTTCAGGATGGTCACCAGCACATTCAGGTACGCCCTGCCCAACCCAATGCCATGTTCCTCTGTATTGTTCGGATTGTACTCATTGATGCGTCTATCGCCTCCGTTGTCAATGCCTACCACCAGGCCGGCAAAATTTACAGAATCGAGATATTCATCAATCTGCCATTCACCGGAAAATGATGTTTGCACATCAAGTTCTTGGCGGTGGCGGCGATCGTCTCCTCGAGATCCCGCTCCTCTTCGGCGCCCTCCCGGGCGAAGGCGCGCAGCTTGCGCAGCGCCACCTGCAGCTGGCAGGGGCGCCTCTTCCCAGTCGCAGATATCATGCGGTGATGGCAACGCAGTGTCTATCCATCTTTTCCAGCCTTGTCCGGCTGTTTTATGTACGGGTGGAATTTCAAATTCAAGCGCTTCGCTGTAAGCGTTGAACATGTAATGCATTTCAACTGATCCGCCAATCGATAGCGTGGTGACGGCGATGGAATGGGATGCATCGCTCCAGTCGGGATTGTATAACTGCACGCCATGCCATGTTATCAGCGGTTTATCCAGCAACTCCTTCAGGCTGAGTGTATATTTCTTTTGCGCCGAGTCGCGGTTATTTATTACCCCATTGAGGATCTTCACAAAACGGAGCACGTCGGCATGCTTCTCAGGCAGTTCCCAATCGAACCAGGTGAGTTCACTATCCTGACAGTAAGCATTATTATTTCCCTGCTGTGTTCTGCGCACTTCATCACCCATCAGCATCATGGGTACACCCAGTGAAAGCAGGTTAATGGTCAGAAAATTTTTTACCTGCCTGTTGCGCAGCATTTCTGTTTGCGCATCAACGGAAGGCCCTTCGGTGCCGCAGTTCCAGCTAAGGTTATAGTCCGATCCATCTTTGCCCTGTTCTCCATTTGATTCATTGTGCTTATGGTTATAACTCACGAGGTCATTGAGGGTGAATCCATCGTGGCAGGTAACGAAGTTGATGCTTTGTTCAGGGCCTCTGTCTTTTGGCAGATAGATGTCAGGACTTCCCAGCAGCCGTGACGCAAGGCGCGGAATGGTTCCACTATCTCCTCTTAAAAAAGACCGAACATCGTCCCTGAATTTTCCATTCCACTCCTTCCAGCTATCGCCTGTAAATGTTCCCACCTGGTAAAGACCGCCGGCATCCCATGCCTCTGCGATGAGTTTGACGCCAGCGAGAACGGGATCCGATTCAAGGTCCCAAAGCACCGGAGGGTTCTCCAGCGGAATACCTGATTCATCGCGGGAGAGGATGGAAGCAAGATCAAAACGAAATCCGTCTACATGCATCTCTTCCACCCAAAAGTGTATGGCATCAATAATCATCCGCCGCACAATGGCATGATTGGCATTCAGCGTGTTGCCGGTACCTGAGTAGTTGGCGTATTTTGATTTATCCTTGTCGAGGATATAATACACGCTGTTGTCAATTCCGCGAAAGCTGTAGGTCGGGCCACGCTCATCCACTTCTGCCGTGTGATTAAATACCACATCGAGTATCACTTCCAGTCCCGCACGATGAAATGCCTTCACCATATCCCGAAAATCATCCAGTGCCTGCAATGGATCATTTCCCCCGCTATAGGCCAGGTGCGGAGCGAAAAATGAGACAGGGCAATATCCCCAGTAATTCACTTTGCCTGGCGGACAGTCTTCTCTGTCGAACTGAAAAACAGGAAGCAATTCCACTGCCGTGATACCTAACTCGACGAGGTAAGGAATTTTCTCAATGAGTCCCTGGTAGGTGCCTCTCTTGCCGGGCGCTACGCCTGAATTGGGATTCCGGGTGAAGCCTGCCACATGCATCTCATAGATGATGGTTTGCGAAAAAGGAAGTTCAAGCGGCTTGTCGCCTTCCCAGTCATACCGCGACAGATCGGCTACTACACTTTTCATGGAAGGCACCGCTGCTTTACCGCGTCTTTTAAAGGCGGCACGCCTGCATGCTTCCGGAACAGCGACCGATTTGCCATAGGGATCAAGCAATATTTTTTCGGCATCAAAGCGATGACCGTTGGCAGGATCAAACGGGCCATGAACCCGGTAACCATATAGTTGTCCTGCTTTAATGCCATGAACAAACACATGCCAGTAATGATACGTTTTATGATGAATGCTGTCGAGTCGAACTACCTGCGAAGGCTCCAGGTCATTCACATCACGGAACAACAAGAGTTCAACCGCTACGGCATTTTTTGAAAATATAGAAAAGTTGGCGCCACCATTTATTAAGGTGGCACCGAGTGGATGAGAGAGCCCTCTTTCGATGGATAACCTCCCTGGTGCCAACTCTTGCTGCATAATAGTAATTAGTCCTTTTTGAGTTTCACGTTCCATATCTTTTCACAATATTCACGCACCGACCGGTCGGATGAAAAATAACCCATAGCCGCAACGTTGAGGATCGACATCTTCCACCAAATGGCCGGTTGCAAATAGGCGGCATCCACGGTTGCCTGGCACTTTATAAACGATTCATAGTCGGCGAGCACCAAATACGGATCATCGTTCAATAATGAATCAACCAATGGCTGAAATACCATTCCATCGCCCTCGGAGAAAACTCCTGCCTGTAGGGTGTCGATGGCTTCCCTGAGTTCATCGTGCCGCTCATAATAGTCGCGTGGCCGGTATCCTTTGCTTTTCAGATCAACCACCTCGCTGGTGGTAAGGCCGAAGAGGAAAAAATTTTCCGCTCCAACAGCTTCGCGCATTTCCACATTGGCACCATCGAGTGTGCCGATGGTGAGCGCACCATTCATGGCAAACTTCATGTTCCCGGTACCGGATGCTTCTTTGCCTGCCGTAGAAATCTGCACCGAAAGATCTGCGGCACGATAGATCCACTCGCTGTTTTTAACGTTGAAATCCGGATAAAAAACCACTTTCATTCTTCCCGCCACATCAAAATCATTGTTGATGACACCGGCCATCGCATTGATGAGCTTGATGATCATCTTCGCCATAAAATATCCCGGTGCAGCCTTGCCGCCAAAAATATACGTGCGCGGGACAACCCCGATCGCGGGATTCTTTTTGATCCTGTTGTATTGTGTAATGATGTGCAGGAGGCTCAGGTGTTGCCGCTTGTACTCATGGATCCGCTTCGCCTGTATTTCAAAAAGCGTATCAGGATTTACCAGCACGCCGGTGGTAACAAGCAGCTGATCGGCGAGGGCACGTTTATTCTGATGCCTGATTTCCAACCACCGCTTTTGGAATGCCGCATCATCAGCAAAGGTCGCCAGCTTGTGAAGATCTGTTTCAAGATGGGTGACCCAATTATCTCCAAGCTTTTCTGTCAGTAACGCTCCAAGTCCCGGGTTGTATTGCAACATCCATCTCCGCGGCGTTACGCCATTCGTGATGTTCAGGAATTTATCAGGTGCTATCATACTGAAATCATGCAGCACTTCCTTCTTCAGCAAGGCAGTATGCAAAGCGGAAACACCATTGATATGATGGCTGCCCACCGATGCCAGGTGCGCCATGCGTATGGCCTTTCCCCCTTTTTCATCAATAATGGAAAGGCGGGACAGGCATTCAGGGTCGTCCGGAAATTTTTCTTTCACCTCATCGAGGAAGCGTTGATTGATCTCAAAAATAATTTCAAGATGACGGGGCAATAATGATTGAAACAGGTACATGGGCCAGGTCTCCAGCGCTTCAGGCAGCAGCGTGTGATTGGTGTAGCCGAATACCTGCTGCGTAACCTGCCAGGCTTCTATCCATTCCATTTGATGTTCATCTACCAGCAGCCGCATCAATTCAGCAATGGCGATAGACGGATGGGTATCGTTAAGCTGAAGGGCCACCCGCTCATGTAATTTATTGACAGCATGTCCTCGCAGCAACTGCAGGTGAATGGCATCCTGCAGCGAACAGGAAACAAAAAAATACTGCTGGCTCAAGCGCAGCCTTTTCCCCGCCTCCGGTACATCATTGGGATATAGCACTTTTGAAATACTCTCTGCCCTTGTCTTCTCATTCACAGCGGCTTCATAGTTGCCACGGTTGAATTCGCTGAAGTCGAATGACTCCACCGCTTCTGATTTCCACAACCTTAACAAACTGATGTTATCATTCTTATAGCCGGGTACAGGCGTATCATACGCAACACCCTTCACTTCATACTCAGGTATCCATTTTATGCTGTACCTGCCTTCCTCATCCGTAGTTGTTTCAGTATGTCCGGCGAATTTCACTTTGTAAGCCACTTCCGCTTGCGGAAATTCCCATGGATTGCCATACCGCAGCCATTTATCAGCCACTTCCACCTGTTCACCTTTTTCCAGGCGTTGTTCAAACATGCCAAATTCATAACGAATGCCGTAGCCAATGGCCGGCACCTTCAACGATGCCATCGAATCAAGATAACAGGCAGCCAGCCTTCCCAGTCCGCCGTTGCCAAGCCCGGGCTCTTCTTCCTGGTGAATCAACTTATTAAAATCCAACCCAAGAGAAATTACGGTTTCCTTCACTTCATCATGCAGACCCAGGTTGACCAAGGCGTTGCCGAGGTGCGGGCCGACGAGGAATTCAGCCGACAGGTATCCGACTATTTTTTCTTCAGAGTGGTGGAGCTTTTTTAAAGAGGGTATCCAGCCACTGAGCATGCGGCCACGAAGTGTATAAGCCACGGCCATGTACCAGTCATTCATGGAGGCATTATCAGGGGTCCGTCCCTGTACATAATATAAGTTGTCAAGAATTGCCTTCTTTATGTCACCGGTCTCCCCTGCAAAATGATTTTGATTGATAGCCTTACCCACCTGATTCACTTTAAATATGACGACCTGTTAAATTAAGTATTCTGGTTGATGCCTATAAATGAGCCAACCTAATAAGTCAAATATAAAAATGAAATCAGCATTCCCTGATTCGTTCAATGCTAACCACTGGAAGGAACCACCCAATCACGATAAGGTTGATTACCGTTGGAAGTTTTGATGAATACAAAATTTAAAAAAAGAAGGAATGTGCTGTACAGTCGCTTTACCATTATCCGGCGAAGTGCTCGGCGGGGACTGCAAGCATCGAACATTCAGCAACAAATAGACATCTTGTACCGATCATGTTGCTTCATCTCACAGGAAAGTAACTTTTCCTGTAGCCACATCATAAACGGCCCCCACGATTTTTATTTCCCCGTTTTTCTCCATGTCCTGTAATATCAAGCTGCGATTCCTGATATTTTGGATCGTCAGTTCAACATTCTTTTTGAAGACCAGGTCCACATATTCCTTGTTCTTGGAAGACTTGTCTCCGTCTGTCCATGCAGTACTGTCAACAGCCGGTTGTATTTTCTTCAGCAAGGCAGTGATGTTACCAAGCTGAACATTATCAATGGCTGATTTGACGGCACCGCATTCAGAGTGGCCCATCACCACAACCAGTTTTGCTCCTGACACTTTGCATCCGTATTCCATGCTTCCCAAAATATCTTCATTCACGATATTGCCTGCCACCCTTGCCACGAAGAGATCACCAATACCTTTGTCAAACACATCCTCCACGGGAATTCTTGAATCAAGGCAGGAGAGAATCACCGCTTTGGGAAACTGCCCGCCGGCAGCAATACGCACCTGCGCAGAGTGCAGCCTGGCCGTGAGGTTATCGTTCATAAACCGCCTATTCCCATCCTTCAGCATTTGCAGAACACTATCCGGTGTCAGCGCAGCCTGCTCTTCTCTGGTCAGCACTTTTTCAACCAGCGGTGTTTCATTGGCCTGCTGAACGATGGATGGAGCTGCCTTCCCTGCCGATTGATCCGTGGTATTGTTGCAGGAAGAAAGCAACCACAGGCATTGAATAAAAAGAAGAGTTTGCTTCATGATTTATGCGATTGGGATTTTTCAATTAAGCTTTTAATGCTGCATTCGGTGGCAAAGAAACGAATAAGCATTGCAAGATTATTGTTTCGTTTATTCCATTCCTTGCTTTAAAGGAAATAAGTCGTGTTGTCAGACAACAAATATTTCGTGACCTGTGACTAAAACACAGGCAGGTATTTTGTTCATGATTTTGAGCGCTCCATTTTTTTTGCAGCAATGCTGAATTGAATATTTTAATAGATGACTTATCGTTTGCATTACTATGTTTAGATTAATTTTTTTAAATTTCAAATATTTAATAATTATAAAAACATGCTCAACGCCTTTTTAATGGGTTTACTCGCAACATCCTCACTCATAGTGGGAGGAGCCATTGCTTCATGGATTAAATTAAGCAACCGTACTATAGGAATCATCATGGGATTTGGTGCCGGCACATTGATTTCAGCTATTTCTTATGAGTTGATTTTTGAAGCGGTAAAAATGGCAAGAGGAACAGGTTTTCCTGCTTATGGTTTTTTTGCAGGCGCCTTTACTTTTTACTTGAGCGATTTGCTAATTGGAAAAATGGGGGCTAAGAAATCATCATCAGGCACCAGCAGTCGTTCCAATTTAGTGATCCCAATGGTATTGGCAATAATACTGGATGGTATTCCTGAATCTATTGTCATAGGTTTAGGAATATTTGAAAAAGGCACGGTGAGTCTGGCCATGCTGGTTGCCGTTTTTATTTCCAATTTACCCGAAGCTATTGCAGGATCAACAGGGATGAAACAAAATGGCTGGAACAAAGGAAAGGTTTTAATGCTATGGGGCTTTATTGCTTTTGCCTGTTCGATAGCCACTATTGCAGGGTTTAGCCTGTTTACAAATACATCTGAAATATGGCTGGCTTTTATTCAGGCGTTTGCGGGTGGTGCAATTCTAATGATGCTTGCCAATTCGATGATACCGGAGGCTTATGAACATGGCGGTAAACTTGCAGGAATAGCTACGGTAATGGGATTTTTCCTTTCTGTATCTATTGTAATTCTTGAAAATGCCGGTTAAGTAATTTAATTAATTCAAAGTTCAAATAACAATGTTGGTGAAAAAACAACGGCCATTAGCTGCGTACTATTCAGTTAGTTTACTTAATCATTTTTTCGAACTATTTTTTATTCGGTAATAGCGCAACAACAGGATTCTCTGGTGCATGTGAGAAAAAATATCATTCAACTAGACCTTACGGCGATTTCAATTCATGAAAATGCAACCCTTTTAGAATATTTTAATTTGGGGAGCAACCCCAAACATTTTCGCAATTCTCATAGGTGAAATAAAATGACCTGAAGGTCATTATTAATTCAATATCCAAAGTTGCTATCATTATAGCTGCAGCATGAATCAATAAATTTTTTTGAAAATTGAAACTTAATTTTGAATACAAAATACCTGCAACCGCTATGATTAAAATCATTTTCAGATTATCCCTTTTTTTATATTGTTGCATCCTATCTTTTTAAAAGATGACGGACAACAAAAATTTTTATCAAAAAATCGCAAAAGACTATTCGGGAGCAATTGACAGGATCGAACGTCTTTCTGAAATTATTTTCGGAGTAATTATGACGCTTACTTTTACCGGAACCATAAGCGTTGCTGAAGGTGGCATGCAGGAAGTAAGACTCACTTTATGGGCAGCATTAGGATGCAACACTGCCTGGGGAATTATTGATGGATTGTTTTACCTGATGAATACACTTTACGACAGAGGAAAAAGTTTACGGGTTTTCCGGGAACTAAAGAAATCCGGGACAGATGAAGCAAGGGATCACATTATCCTGGATAATATTACTCCGGTTTTAGCCGAAGTGATGACAGAATCTCAAATCGCGGAAATACGTAAAGAATTGCTCCAGCTGCCCGAACCTCCCAAACGCGCTTTTTTGATTCCGAGGGATTTTGCAAATGCACTTTACATTTTTGTAATTGTTTTTCTATCAACGTTTCCTATGGCATTGCCCTTATTTTTTATCAGCGACCCTCATACTGCACTGCGCACTTCAAATGCTATTGGTCTTGTAATTATGTTTGTTGCAGGTTTTATAATTGGCAAAAAAACAGGATACAATCAATGGTTCGTTGGCTTTCTGTTTGCATTGCTTGGTGCAGCATTGGTAGCAATGACAATAGCTTTAGGGGGATGAAAAAAAAGATTTACATAATTGCACTGCTTTCATTTATTAAACTCAATGTAAATGCGCAGGAGCACATTGCTGAAGCGGATATAACAACAACTGATAAGTCCTGGAATTTTGATTTGAGCACAACCCTTTTTTTGTTCAAAGGAGGTGACTACACCATCATGCCCGATTTTAAAGTTGACAAAAACCGACTGCATTTGCAGGCACGTTATAATTACGAAGATGATCAAACCACTTCATTGTGGGCCGGATATAATTTCGAAGTTGGTAACAAACTGGTATGGAAAGCATCACCCATGATCGGTGCAGTTGCAGGAAATAGTAATGGTGTAGCTCCGGGAATTGTTTATACGCTCACCTACAAAAGTATTGAATGGTACAGTGAGAGTGAGTACTTTTTCAGTGTTGAAAATAATGACGATAATTATTTTTATGTTTCATCTGATTTGTCCTATTCATTCACTGATTTTTTTTGGCTGGGAGTAGAACTAAATCGTTCTCACATTTTTAAATCAACGCGGGATGTGCAATATGGGATATTGATTGGTGGCGCTTACAAATGGTTTATTTTCAACGGCTGCGTTTACGAATTAGGAACTTCAGATACATCTGTCGGGCTTACTTTTGAAGTGAAGTTCTGATCCGCATAAATAAATTAGGTAGCTAAGCACGTAACATACCCAATAGGCCAAAGTTTTACTTTTATACGTAAAATTGGGTGCGCAAAAATGGATGTCACAATGCTGTCTTTTTATTACTTCACCAAAAGTAGGACGTTGGCTACTGTCTTACCCAAAGTTTTATTGAACCTGTCTGTATCCACTAATTTACGTGTATTGAAACGGTAGCAAAATTCATTGCAATAATTGTCTAAATGTTTCGGGGAAATTGGGTGATAAATTCCATACAAGCCACGTTTGTATTATGACCATAAACATTCCGTTGTCTCGCTGTTATTAGTATGTGCCGGGTTAAGTTGGGGATAAACCAACAACTGAATCTAATTTGCTGTAGTGGTTGGTCTATCCTCTCGCAAGGCTCCACAAAGACCAACCACGGCGGAGTTTACAATTTTTAGTGTCAACCAGTTTCAGGACAAGCCAGTCCGGATAGCGAACTATTTAATTCACTGCATCAGCATATCATTTCCTCGAATCCCTTAAATCGTTACTTTTGAATTGTTCAAAAATTATTATGCTATGAAACTCAAAGAAATCATCAAAGCATCACATGAACTGTCCACCCCGTACAGGATAACGGATGGTGAGAAATTCAAACTGAAAGATATTGATCCGGGTGATACCGGCTCATTAGGTTCAGAGGACAAGCCGCGGGCAAAAGAAGCGTTGCAGATTGGCGTAGAAGCGCTGGCTGCTTTGCAGGATATGCTGTATGCGCAGGATCGCTGGAGTTTACTCATGATCTTTCAGGCAATGGATGCAGCGGGAAAAGACGGTGCCATCAAACATGTGATGAGCGGCGTTAACCCACAGGGTTGCCAGGTTTCTTCCTTCAAAGCGCCCACGTCTACCGATCTCGATCATGATTACCTGTGGCGCTGCCAGCGGGAGTTGCCGGAGCGTGGCCGCATCGGCATTTTTAACCGCTCGTATTATGAAGAGGTGCTCGTGGTGAAAGTACATCCCGAGTTGTTGAAGTATCAGAAAATCCCGCCACACCTGATGGACGATGATCTTTTTGAAAATCGTTATAAAGAGCTGCGCAACTTTGAAAAATACCTCTCCAGGAACGGCACGGTAACCATCAAGTTTTTTCTCCACCTGTCGAGGAAAGAACAGAAAAAAAGATTCCTGGAACGCTTTGACATTGCCGACAAAAACTGGAAAGTATCGCCCTCGGACATTAAAGAGCGCGCTTACTGGGACGAGTACATGGATGCCTATGAAAAAATGATTCAGCAGACAGCCACCAAACACTCACCCTGGTATGCAATTCCCGCAGATAATAAATGGTACACGCGCGTCATTGTTGCCGCGTCCATCATTGATACCATGGCCGGCATGGATCTGCACTATCCAAAAGTAGACGAAACGAAACTGCAGGAGATTGCCGCCGCGAAGGAATTACTGCTCGCAGAAAAATAAGCGGTCATAACAATTGAAGGGAACCCGCCTTTTGCTGTTACCATCAACAACGGGTCAATCCCACTGGCAACAGTGCTTCCTGCTTCCCGTAAATTTCGTATGATGATGATCAATATTTTTTTTATGGCCATTAATCATAGTTACAGCTTTAGTGATGAATGAAAACGTAACAGATAATCGTGGATCCATTCACTTGCCAATGAGCGGTTGGCGGTCATTGTTTCCCATCCTGCAATGGCTTCCAAAGTATAAGCGCAGCTTTTTTTCATGGGATGTATTGGCCGGTATCACACTCGCTTCTTTCGTGTTGCCTGAGTCCATGGCGTATGCTACGCTGGCCGGATTGCCGGTACAGGCCGGCATCTATTGCTGCCTTGCGGCGGGATTGTTCTTCGCTTTTTTTACAACAGCCAGGCACGTCGCCGTAGGCCCTACGTCCGCTATTTCCCTCATGGTGGGAACGACAGTAGCCGTGCTTGCCGCTGGCGACAGCGGCCGCTGGATAGCTATTGCCGGGTTAACGGCGCTGGTGATTACCGCCATTTGTATTGTGGCCTATTTATTCAAACTCAGCATCCTGGTTAATTTCATCAGCGAAAGCATATTATTAGGATTTAAAGCCGGTGCCGCCTTGTCGATTGCCGCCACACAGTTGCCAAAAATTTTTGGAGTGGAAGGTGGTGGTGCCAATTTTTTTGAGCGTATTGCTGTGCTGGCGCAACACCTTCCATCCCTCAACTGGGCGGTGCTTGCCTTTGGACTCATCGCCCTTGCCGTGCTGCTGACGGGTGAAGAATTTTTTCCAGGAAGACCGGTATCACTGCTGGTGGTGATAGCTTCCATCGTTGTACTTTCGGTTACCTCACTGAGTTCTTATGGTATTCACGTGACCGGCGATATCCCCGGCGGATTACCTTCCATTGCGAGACCATCCTTACGCCTGCGGGATGTGGATGGTGTGCTTGAACTGGCTTTTGCCTGCTTCCTGATGGGTTACATAGAAACCGTTTCCGCCGCGCGCACCTTCGCAATGAAAAATAATTATGAGATCAATCCACGGCAGGAGTTACTGTCTATGGGCGCAGCGAATTTTGCCGCAGCCTTCGCCGGTGGCTATCCGGTTGCCGGCGGATTGTCGCAATCAACGGTCAATGAAAAGTCAGGAGCCAAAACACCGATGTCGTTAATCATTTGTTCTGTTACACTGGCCGTCCTTTTACTCTTCTTTACCGGCCTGCTGAAAAATCTTCCGGAAGTACTGCTGGCGGTGATTGTTATACATGCCGTAGTGGGATTGATAAAAGTGAAAGAACTGCGGCGACTGTATCAATTAAGTAAACTGGAGTTCCTGGTAGCGATGATTGCCGTGGCAGGCGTATTGTTCTTTGGTATTCTTAAAGGTGTGATGATTGCCGTGCTGATGTCTATTGCATTCCTGTTGCGCCGAACGGCTACGCCCAACGTGGCTGTGCTTGGCCGTATTGGCAATACCGATCGTTATTCCGACATCAAACGTCATCCCGATAATAAAGAAATAGAAGGCATTAAAATTGTCAGGGTGGAGTCTTCTATTCTTTACTTCAATGCGAATCACATTCAGTCTGCTATCCTGCAAAAACTAAGTTTGGATAATAATACCTGCAGGTTATTAATCCTGGACATGTCCGCCTCACCCGCCGTGGATGTGTCGGGATCAAAAATGTTGCTGCAGCTGAGTAATGAATTGAAGCAACGCGGCATCATCTTCAGAATCGTGGAAGCACTGGCTGATGTGCGCGACCTGTTGCGGTTATTGGGTATGGAAGAAATAACAGGACATATCAGCCGCAGAGACTCCGTGAATAATGTGGTGGAGGAATTTGCAATGGGAAAGTTGAGTACGGTGAATAACATTTCCGATNAGAGTCTTCTATTCTTTACTTCAATGCCAATCATATTCAGTCTGACATCCTGCAAAAACTAAGTTTGGATAATAATGCCTGCAGGTTGTTAATCCTGGACATGTCCGCCTCACCCGCTGTGGATGTGTCGGGATCAAAAATGCTGCTGCAGTTGAGTAATGAATTGAAGCAACGCGGTATCATCTTCAGAATCGTGGAAGCACTGGCAGATGTGCGCGACCTGCTGCGGTTATTGGGTATGGAAGAAATAACTGGACATATCAGCCGCAAAGACTCCGTGAATAATGTGGTGGAGGAATTTACTATGGGAAAGTTAGGTGCGGTGAATAACATTTCCGAAGATGCCACCTGACCATCACCGTTTCCAGGTCAATCAATCATACGTTGTTTTATCAGCGGATATTCAGTGGAAAAGTCCCGCTGAATAATGAGACTGACCGGGATTTTTCAATCGAAAAATCTCTTTTCGCCACTATAAGGCATTGCTTACCCTTCGCACCCATTTTTGTTTTGAACCGCGAAGGCAGGTTCATTGATAAAGGTCATTATTACATACCACTCCTTTTTTTAGCTTTAGACTCCCTTCAATTTAATTACTATGCCACTGATTTCTGCGGAACCTGTTACGAAACATTTTGAAAAATTCCGGAAGCACATTATCGGCCACGATTTTCAATTCGATTCACCTTATGGCAAGATGAAGTTATTGTATGCCGACTGGATTGCCAGCGGGCGCCTCTATCGTCCTATTGAAGAGAAAATAATGAATGACTTCGGACCGGTATTGGGTAATACGCACACCGAAACCAACTTCACCGGTACCAGCATGACGCTTGCTTACCATGAAGCCAAGCGGCGAATCAAAGCGCATGTAAATGCCGGAGCGCAGGATTCGCTGTTACCGGTAGGATCAGGCATGACAGGTGCCGTTACCAAGTTGCAGCGTCTGCTCGGGATGAAAATTCCGGAACGGTGGGCGCCCTTTCTCCATGCACCGGCAGAGTTGAAGCCTGTCGTATTCATCACCCACATGGAACATCACTCGAATCAGACTTCCTGGGAAGAATCGTATTGCGACGTGGTGATAGTTCCGCCCGGCGAAGAAGGGCTCGTGGAAGTGAACCGGTTTGAGGAAGCGGTGCGGCAATATCGCCACCGTCCGATTAAATATGCGGCCATCACTGCATGCTCCAACGTAACCGGAATCGCCACACCTTATTTTGAACTGGCTGAAGTAATACATCGCTACGGCGGATGGTGTTTTGTTGATTTCGCCTGCTCGGCGCCTTATGTGGACATCAACATGCATCCCGAAAATCCATTACAGCAACTCGATGCCATTTATTTTTCACCGCATAAGTTTTTAGGCGGGCCCGGAACGCCCGGCCTGTTAATCTTTAATGAAGCCATCTATCACAACAGGGTGCCCGATCAACCCGGCGGCGGAACCGTTAAGTGGACCAATCCATGGGGCGGTCACAGCTTTATCGATTCCATCGAAGACAGGGAGGATGGCGGTACACCGGCCTTCCTGCAAACCATTAAAGCGGCTTTGTGCATTGATCTGAAATCGCAGCTGAATCCGGAACAGATGTCGGTACGTGAATCCATACTGGTGGAGCGTATCTTCCAGGCATTTTCCGCCATACCCAACCTGCATATACTGGCTTCGCATATCAGGAAAAGACTTGGCATAATTTCCTTTTACATTGACGATCTACACTACAACCTCGTGGTGAAACTGCTGAATGATCTGTATGGCATCCAGGTGCGAGGAGGCTGTTCCTGTGCCGGCACTTACGGACATTACCTGTTGCATGTATCGCCCGATGTGTCGAAGAGAATTACCGACAAGATCGACCACGGCGACTTTTCCGAAAAACCGGGCTGGGTACGGTTGTCTCTTCACCCCGTCATGAGCGATGAAGCGATTGATTTAATTATTGAAGCGATTGAAAATATTGCCAGTGATGCGGCGAAATGGAAAGGTGATTATGTTTATGATCATCATACCAATGAATATCACCATCGCAATGAATCACCGGGAAAAAGAAAAGCGGAGATTGCTGCGTTACTTCACTGCTGATTCATTGATGCCGCAATGTGCAGTTCAAAACAGGATTGCGTGTAACCCTATACAGCGCTAAATTGTTAATAAGAAGGATTATTCTATTGAAAAAAACTGCTCCACCCGAAGACTTCAATAGAAAAACCCTGCTACGCTACGACTAAGGGCCGCTAAATGCGGGTTCAATATTATTGGCAGGGCTGTATAATTGCACATGAAATTTTTAAGGTCCGTGAAAGGGTTCATTGCGCCTGAATTACCGAGGCGATAATCCCTGTTGAAGGAAACTAATGTTCCTGCCGCAACCAAAAATCAGTCCGTAACAAAATAGTTTTTATTTATATTCGACCATTACAAATCCTGTAAACAATGAAAACACTGCTGAAAATTCTTAAGTGGACCGGCATTGTGCTTGGCATACTATTAATCGGGCTGTTCATTGCCGGCTATATTCTTTACAATAAAACCTATACGGCGCCCTATCCGGATTTGCATGCTTCAACAGACAGCGCCATGATCGCGGATGGCAAACACTTAGTGACAGCTACGGCACACTGCGTGGAATGTCATTTCAAACCCGGCGACTCTATGCTGGTGATGAATGGTGAAGAGGTGCAGCTGGCCGGTGGCGGCTTCCCATTCATTTTTCCCGGAGGAGCATTCTATTCAAAAAATATCAGCAGCGATAAGGAGACCGGCATCGGCAATTATACGGATCAGGAAATTGCGCGTGCCTTACGTTATGGTGTCAAGCGCGATGGCACTGTCCTTATTCCTGCCATGGAGTTTCAGAACCTGAGCGATGAAGATATCACTGCTATCCTCTCCTACCTTCGAACGGTGCCGCCGGTGTCGCACCAGGTACCGGAGAATGATTTCAACCTGTTCGGCAAAGCGATCATGGCCTTCTTCATCCGTCCGGCCGGCCCTGCTACAACTCCTCCTAAAACCATGGTAGCCGATACTACAGTAGCCTACGGTGAATACCTTGCGCAGTCGGTGAGCAATTGCAAAGGATGCCACACCTACCGTAATATGAATACCGGCGCTTATGAAGGCGAACCGCTGGCAGGCGGGCCGGTGGAACCCTTGCGGACTGATCCGACAAAAATGCTCGTGGCACCTAACCTGACACCCGACCCGGAGACCGGTCATATTTACTATTGGAACTTCGATCTTTTCAAGACACGTTTTTCACAGGGCTATGTAATTAAGGAATCCATCATGCCCTGGGGGCAATTCAGGCACCTCAACGATACAGAGCTGAAGGCGATCTGGAAATATTTGCATTCGGTGAAACCCGTTCATAAAGTGAGCAGTCCTGCCATCATGGATGTGAAGGAACTGGAAAAACAAAAGTGATACGGCAACAAGGCTCAGGAAATATCACGCATACACTGGTAAATCAAATTGCTTTCTCACTTTCCGTATATGCTCATCGTGCCAGATAGCTTTGCAGAAATCATCACCATACATCTGTAATGCGTAAGTTAATCGGGCCTTGATGCCTGCGTCAAAGAAGGTATAGAAAGTTTCCATATCACCATGCAGCATGCACATGAATCCGTAAAACAAACCGAATCCGGGAGTAGGCTGACTGTCATAGATGGCTTTAAACTTGGTTTTTATCACATTTAACTTTTCCATCTCGCCGGCGTAACCGTAACAGAACGCCAATCCTGCCAGCACGTATGGATGATCACCCGCCACCTTTTGATTTTCTTCCAGCATGGCAGTACCTGCTGCTACCTTTCCCATTCTTACCAACGCATATCCCTTCAACTGTAAGGCAAGAAAATTATGCGGATTAAGTGCGAGTGACCGCTCGGCCATCTCCAGGCATCTTTCACTTTCTCCGATGCTCAGGAAAATTCTTCCCGACTCAGCCAATGAGCGTGGGCTCATAGGATCCACTTCAGCAATACGATTGGCCACTTCAGCAGCCTTCTGCTTATCGAGCATCAGTACGTAGTATTCACCCAGCATAAAATAACAAGAGGGCTCACTGGGATTGATCTCATTCGCCTTCTTCGCCACTTCATAAGCGCCTTGCCAATCCCAATCGTTGAACTTCACGCTTGCCATGGCCACCAGCGCCTTCGGGTTGCCGGGCTGAGAACGGATGGCAGCCGCAGCATGTTCGTGCAACCGCCTGACGATTTCATCAGCCGGCAAATCGGTTACATAGCCGGGAAACAAATAGATGTTGGCCAGCACCGCATGGGCATTGGAAAAATCAGGATCCAACTCAACAGCCTCATTCAGCAATTGCAATGATTTGCTGCGCACCTTAGGGTCGAGGTTATCCCAGTTGTAGGCGCCTTCAAGATATTTCTTGTAGGCCTCCAGGCTCTTGGTGGGAGCGGTTGCCAGCTGCGACTCATGCTGCTCGGTATTGAAGTTAGCTTTCAGTTTGTTGGCAATTGTTTTGGCTATTTCATCCTGTACGGCAAAAATATCTTCGAGGTCACGATCATAGGTGGCACTCCAGAAATGATAGCCGTCCGAAGAATTTATCAGCTGCGCCGTGATCCGCACTTTATTACCCACTTTGCGTACGCTGCCTTCAATCAGTTTCTGCACATTCAGCCGGGCGGCAATTTCACGCACATCTTCATTCTTGCCTTTAAAGGCAAAAGCTGAAGTACGCGAAGTGACCTGCAAACCTTCCACCTGCGCCAGCACATTGATCAGTTCTTCCGTGATGCCATCGCAGAAGAATTCATTTTCCGGATCCGAACTCATATTGGCAAAAGGTAACACGGCGATACCATTGAGTGCTGTCTTCGTCTTGCCTGCCAGCTCATCTCTTGTCGGAACGATGAGGCCCGGGTTCGTGACAGCATACACCTGCATGGGTTGTTTTACATTCTTCAGTTCGAAGTAGCCAAGCGGCTTCGTGGTAATTCCTTCTGAATTCTTTACCTCATCAAACAGCTTTTCGGAAATAAAAACACCGCCGGGTGTAGCCAGCGATTCAATACGCGAGGCGATGTTCACACTGTCGCCATATACGCCGTTTTCATCCATCATCACATCTCCGGTATGAATGCCGATCCGGATATCGATTTTTGGCGACATCAGAAACAGCGTCTGCATTTCAATGGCTGCGCGCACGGCGTTAACACCACTGCTGAACATACTCATCGTTCCATCACCGTAGTACTGTAGAATTTTTCCGTCATGCCTGGCAAGTGCCGCTTCAAAAATATTCTTGCTGCGGTCTCTTTTCTGCACTGCCAGCTGCTCATTCTGCTGCATAAGCGCTGTATATCCGACCATATCGGTGAACATGATGGCGGCAAGTTGACGGGTTGCTGGCATGGCTTTACAAAAATGGGAAATAAAAATGAAGGGGATAATGATTTGCGGAGTGGTATATTAAACCGCTTCTCCATACCGGAGCGAAGCTCGTCCCTGCTATCCGGAGCATGCGCAGGACGCTTACCGGCAGGATGTTTCCATGATCATTCATCAAAGATCACTGATCATGGCAGAAATTTTTTCAAAAGCTTCTTCATCCTTAATAACATATTGTTCTGCGCCTTTGTAAATTGTTTCCAATGCCACGGAATATCTTTCCAGGCTTGACAGGATGATGATGTGAATTCGCGGATAGTGCTTTTTTATCGCCTGCAGAATTTCCAATCCGCTGGCAGCTTCCTTGTGTTTGTGATTCAGCTCATAGTCGAGAATGACGACATCGGTGGTGTCATCTATATATTTAAGACATTCTTCACCGGTATTAAAGGCCAGCACCTGGTGCTGCACACGCCGCGTCAGGTAGTCAGACAAAGCCTGGTTCAGTCTGTCATCATCATCAACGATTATTATCTTCTTGGGCTTGCTGAATTCCATATTCCTTTTGTGAAACGTAAAAATAAGAATCTGCAACAAATGAAAAATGCAGGATTAACGGGAGCCTTTAAACCGTTACGGATAGCTGCTATTTTACCACCACAGATGCGTTGATTAACCTGCCTTGTTCATTGCATTAACTTTTGCATGCAGGCTTCGGATACGCAAAGAAAGCATGATTTCAAACAGCGCCAGCACGATCATCTGAATTCCAAAAAAGATCATGAGCGTCAGGTTAGAGATCAAAGGGTTAAGGCTGATATACAATCCGGCAACGATCGTCAGCGCGGCTAACAACAAACCAAGCCACCATTGACTGTGTCCTTTGCGTTTGAATTCCAGTGCGGCCACTACGGCAATGGCACCTGACATGATGGTCCAGAAGCCAAAGATGATCGTGAAAATGATGAGCGAAGAGACAACAGCCCGCAACACCATCCAGCCAAACAGGATGTCGAGCACTCCACGCGCCACGATCCATCCTTTGTGGTGCATTTCGCTCCAATGACCAATCAGTTCAACGAGGTAGAGTATTCCTGCAGTGATAGCGAGGTAACCAACGATGACCGTGAATCCCAAAGCCGACTCCAGCGGATTCACAATCATATAAAGGCCCGCAGCTAAAAAAAGCAGCCCGCGCAAGAGCGGGAGGTACCAGTATTTTAAAAGGTGCTGTATCATAGGAAGATTCTTTTACTGATGGATGAAAATATCGGGCTACTTAATCTTTCACAAAAAACAAAAAGTTGTTCAGAGTTACAAACCACGTGCAGTAGAATGATGCGATGATTCATCCCGTTGCCATTAAACAAGTATTCACTTGCAGTGAAAACTAACCAATATCATAGTTTTTGTCGCAAAGATGATGGAAACTTTGAATAGTATTTTTTCTAAAAATCAGGTATCATGAAACCTCTACTCTTTGCTCGCATCACCGCCATGCTGTTGATGTTGCTTATACTGAATATGTCCATCAGCGGTGCGCAACCAATCATCACTTCTTTTACACCCAAGACCGGTTGTGCCGGTACCACAGTTACCATCAACGGTACAGCTTTTACCGGAACCACTGACGTTGCATTTGGTGGCATTCCCGCAACCTCCTTCGTGGTGGTGAATGGCAAGACGATAACGGCAGTGGTGGGCGATGGAGCATCCGGTGCTGTCACCGTTACCAAGTCAAGTGGTACGGCTACCCTGGATGGCTTCACACACTTCACACCTACCTGGTACCCTGATGCTGATCTCGACGGATATGGCAATGCAGATGCTCCGCTTGCTCTCTGCTTCAAACCGGCAGGATATATGACTGACACTACTGATTGCGATGACACCAATCCTGCCATCCACCCTGAAGGCTATGAAATCGTCAATGGCGTTGATGACAACTGTAATGGCCTACTGGATGATGCCCCGCCGTTCATCACTTCCTTCTCGCCAGCCGCAGGAGACATCGGTAGTTCCGTCAATATTACCGGTATTAATTTCAGTACGGATCCAGCGGAGAACATCGTATATTTTGGTGCAACAAGGGCAGTTGTTACAGCTGCTTCCGCAACAAGCCTCACTGTTACAGTACCTGTCGGCGCCACTTATCATCCAATTAGCATCATCAACCAATACGGGTTGACAGGCTGGTCGGAACAGCCCTTTCTGGTAACCATTGGTACAGGCTGCGCTGTTGAACCCGGACTATATCAGGAGGCGCAAACCATCTCTTCAGCCAATCATCTTCCTGCTTACGTAGCTGATATGGATGCAGATGGCAAACCGGACTTAACATCCATTTCAAACAATGAATATTATGACTATTACATCACCGTGGACCGCAATACCAGCAGCCCCGATTCCATTTCCTTATCGTCATTCTTCACTTACATTCCGGAATATTGGGTGTGGAATTACTCTATCAACGACTTTGACGGTGACGGCAAACCTGATTTTTATGAAAGCTATTTGGGAAGCTGGGCCAGCTATGTCAAAGTTTTCAGAAATACCAGTACACCAGGCTCTATCTCCTTTCAACAAGAACAGGACCTTCCCGTGGGTGCAGAACAAGTGAATGCACTGTCTGTTGGCGATATGAATGCAGACGGAAAGGCTGATTTACTGATCGCCACTTCAGTCGAAGCATATTTAACAATATTTAAAAACACGAGTGTTCCTGGTTCCATTTCCTTCAGTGAGGCGGGTGATATTGACTATGGAGGTAATTGGAATCATTGGATCACTACGGCTGGATTAGCCGACTTCGATGGTGATAGGATGCCGGATGTGGTTATGACCGGCAACTTCGATTCCAATGGAGAGGATTTTCAAGGAATCTCGCTGATTCGCAATAAAGGAGTGCCGGGTTCATTTGCATTTGACCCTCGCTACGATTTATATTCCATTCCTGAAAATATTTTTGGCTACTATTTATTGACAGGTGATCTGGATGGGGATGGCAAAACTGATCTCATTGCCGGTGGTGACAGTATTTTGATTTTCAGAAACAACAGCACCGTGGGTAATTTGAACTTTGTACAACCCATTGCACTCGGTTCAATAGGTTTTTATACTATAAATGATATAAATGGCGACGGAAAACCTGACCTGGTTTCATCACTCAACGGCGAGTTGGCGGTACTTGAAAACATCAGTTCGCCGGGATCCATTTTGTTTACCTTGAAAACAGGGCTGGCACCCTTGAGCTGGTTCACCATCATTGACCTGAACATAGATGGAAAGACGGACCTTCTCAGCAGCGTTGACAACGATCATTTTAACTATTTACGCAACCAGTGTACACCGATTACCTGTCATTTGCCCGACTCGTTCAATAGCAGCGTGACTGCCAACAGTGCCACACTTTATTGGAATGGGGTGGATAATGCCACACTCTATAAACTGCGCTACAAAGTGTCCGGCACGGATGCATGGACTACACTAACTAAAATCCATTCTGCTCCGGTAACTGTTTCCACTTTACTACCTCACACCAAATACTTCTGGCAGGTTAAGACAATTTGTGATGCCCATCAAAATATCGTATCAGACTGGTCGGTGAAGCAGTCATTCAGAACCGCTTCCGCGAAACTCAATACAGAAGCGATCACCACACTGGAAGTATTTCCAAATCCATTCACCACTACAGCCACTGTTGCATTCGCTGTCGCCACTGACTCCAGGGTAACGATTGAATTATTTGATGTACTCGGAAAACCGGTGTTCACCCTGATAGATGAAAATTTATCAGCAGGGCACTATAACCGGTTGCTGAGCAATGCAAGGCTGAGGGAAGGAATCTATTTCATCAAACTCCGCACGGTTGATATCAATGAAACGCAACAGGTGATGATGAAGAAGATTGTGGTGGAAAGTGATCGATAAAGCATTGCTGTTCTGAAACTGTGAACGATCAATCAACTAACTATAGCAGGATGCATGCATCCTGAAAACCAACCCGATGGCTGTAATAGCAATATCAATCATGATAGCGCCATTTATTACAGCCATCTTCATCTGTATGCTATCACCGGAAAAATATTAGAAATAGCAATGAAAATAACTATATCCAAAGACTGCTGCTCCTCTGCATTCGATTGTTGATTTCTTTCATCGGCATCTACCCTGTAAAACTTACTCTCGATGATAAAACATGATCCGGAAAATTACAGTGCCTTGATGAAGTTGCCGCATAAATGATGCTGCCATGATCCAGCGATTTGTAAAAGAAAAAATTACGCGGAACAGCAGAAAATCACATACGCTTTATAAAAATACTCAATATCATCATTGAGAAATTACAGAAACAAATCAACGAATTCCATATGACGGATGTCATTTTTTAGCCTCCGGCAATGTTTGATTTTTGACTGCCGGTAAACTGAAGGGGATAATGTTGCCTGCTCAAATGATGAAATACTATGATAAAACGAGCCTTCTTTCGCACCGCCATGCGGTGTGCCGCCCATCAAAGGCAGTAGTGCAGCGGAGCATGTTTCCGGTAACCAAATGTTCTTCAAACAACAATTGTCATGAATAGCGGCTCCGATACATTGTTGAAAGAAACGAAATACAGAAAAGTCAGGTGGCTGATGATGCACGCATTGATCATTCAAAACTTCTTACCATTCAGGCGGTATCCATGGATTCCGGTTTTCCTCCTGCTCTGTTTTTCCTATCCGGCTAAACTATTTGCCAATGTCACGATCACCATTGGAGGCGTTGCCAATACGTCGTACCTCTTAAACAACCTGACATACCCGGGCTACACTCCGCTTGGAACGATTGTAATTCTGGAAGGCGCGGCAAATGATATCTCACAAGCCGGCGGCACGTTACTGCTTAACTGCCCGGCCGGATTTGAGTTTCAGGCCGGCGCAGGCAGCGCTTCCAGCACTGCAGCACCCGACATCATCAGTGCCAGCATAACCACGGTCAGCGCTTCGCAGATTTCTATCGCCATAGTCGGTAATGGTGCAGGGACAGCCTGTTGCGATCAGATCACGATCACCGGTATTTTTGTGAGGGCGGCGGCACTTTGTCCTGTTGCTGCCAGCGGCAGCATCACCAAAGACGCGGCAAGTTCGCAATCGATTATCGGAGTGGTGAACGGCGTCACCCCATTCGGAACACTTTCGCAGGCAAGCCCGGCGTTGGCCACCAACAACATTCTTGGATCGCCATTATGCCAGGGTGCTGCCGTCAGCGTTCCTTACACGGCCTGTGGTTTCAGCACAGGAAATATTTTCACCGCCCAGCTTTCCGATGAAAACGGTTCCTTCACTACACCCATTGCCATTGGTACGATAGCTGCCACTGCTTCCGGAACCATCAACGCCATACTGCCCGGAACAATCAATACCGGCACCGGCTACAGGATAAGAGTAACAGCCAGCAATCCGATCGTAACAGGCAGCGACAATGGAATCAACCTATCCGTCATTTCGCCCATTAGCACCGGTTCTGTTTCTTATACCCCTGCTTGCCCCGGAGGTGCGGTTACCGTTCCTTATACGGTGAACAGCAGTTGCACTGCTTTCAATGCCGGAAATATTTTCACGGCTCAATTATCTGATGCCTCTGGCTCATTTGCCGCGCCTGTTATTATCGGCTCATTATCTGCCACCACCAGCGGAACAATCAATGCCATTATTCCGGGAGGAACCACTACCGGAAACGGCTACAGGATAAGGGTGGTCAGTTCCAGTCCTGCTTTCACAGGCACCATGAACAGCAGCACGGCCGTTGTCACCAAAAACTTATGGGCAAGTCATTTAAACTGGCAGATCCTCTGGACATCAGGAGATCAATTTGATGCTGGTGATATCGGTAACACCATTCAGTTCGGTGCATCTCCGCCTTCCGGACAAAATGATATTATCACCACAGCCTATTGGCCGTTAACAGCCACCTCTTGCGGTACATCATTCGGTTCAGGCACTTATATCACCTTTGGCACCACGATGGCGCGCATCGTGAATTTCAACGGGCCGTCAACTTTCACTATAGCTCCCTTAGCCACTTTGCCATTGAGTACAAACACTGTTTGCAATGGCAGCCTGGTAAACGTTAAATATGTTGTGCCGGCATCCTGCAATGTTTTCACTGCCGGAAATGTGTTCACCGCAGAATTGTCTGATGCATCGGGATCATTTGCTTCACCAACTGTGATCGGTTCCCTTTCATCTACTACATCAGGCACCATTGCTGCTACCCTGCCACTCTCCACGCCTATCGGGGCGGGTTACAGGATACGCGTCAGATCATCTTCACCCGCCCTTACCGGAAATGATAACGGGACCGCCATTTCCAATCAGTCTATCGCAGCATCTGTTACAGGTTCACCCTTTTGCGCGAACAGCACGATAGGCGTTTCTTATACGGTGGCATGTCCGTCTTCGTTAAGCGCAGGCAATATTTTCACGGTTGAACTATCTGATCCTTCCGGCTCTTTTACATCAGGCACTACTGTGTTGGGCAGCCTGACATCCACAGCAGGCAGCGGCACCATATTAGCCTCCATCCCAACCGGCACTGCAGCCTCTGGCCTTTACAGGGTCAGGATAAAAAGTTCAGCTGTTGCTTTCACGGGCAGCGACAACGGAAGCGATATCACCATCACGGCACCCTGTAATTCAGCCTCCACCTCCTTCATTCAAACCATTGGTGAAGCAAACCAGTCCGCTATCTACTCCGTTCAGCTCACTGCTGCGGGTGGCTATACGGTTTTGGGCAATGCGGGCAGCAGTAATGCCAATCCGGGAGATTACTATCCGGCAGTCGTTTACCTGAATACATCCGATATTTTTTTATCCAATATCAATCCTGATGGCAGCATCCTCTGGCAGAAATCGTTTGCTGTGATGCAGTACAATGCTTACTATCATGTGCTAAGACATGAGAATACCAGTGATGGCGGGTTCATTATTGCCGGTGGTGTTGACAATGGATGTAGTCCTTCAGGCTCATCATGCTACACGCGTCCGATGCTTATCAAGGTCACAGCAGATGGCACTGTGCAATGGAGCAAGACATACGATTGCTATACCAGCATATTCGCCTGGGGCGGATGGGCCTTTTCCGTGAAACAAACCACCGATGGAGGTTATATTGTTTGTGGTCCGCAGATGGAAGGCTACACCGTTCCGTACCTGATGAAACTGGATGCCAGTGGTAACGTAACCTGGAAGTATTCCTATGGCTCCAACGGTGGCGCCATCTGTTGCACGGAAGAAGCACGGGCCGTGCGGCAGACGAGCGACGGAGGTTATGCACTCCTGGCTCCGGGCGGCGACTACAGTATGGGTGGTTCCTTTGACCTGATAAAAGTAAATTCATCAGGAGCTGTGCAATGGTCCAACTCTTTTCATTACGGAACAGGCACCGGTATGGATATGATTTACAGACCACCGCAGATGGTGGTTTTATCATGACAGGCAACTCCACTACAAACGGGATTTTCCTGGTAAAGGCGAATGCAAGCGGCGCGGCGCAGGGGGAAAAACCTTCAGCTACAATGGCGGCATGAGCAACGCTGTCTGGCAAACAAGTGATGGCGGATTTGCTGTTACCGGTACAGCCAACGGAGACGCCATCTTGATTAAGACCAATGCTTCCGGGTCTTTACTATGGGCCAAAGCATTCAACCTTGGTACTACAGACCGGGGAATGGATGTGAAACAAACACCAGACGGAGGATTTGTAATAGCAGGTTATACAAACAGCTTTGGCAACAAAGGAATATTGATCAAAACCGATGTGAACGGAAACAGTGTTTGTTGCGGAAATGATATCACAGCTCTCATTACGACAGGTTCAGGCGTATCTTCCGGCAGTATCGCCTATGGTACCAATGCAACAGCACTGGCGACAGGTTCCACTGCACAGACAATTGCAAGTGGCGGAACAGTGACCTCCAGCATAATCTGCAGTTCATTGATTTCAACTTTGCCGATTGAGTTAATTGCATTCACTGCACAACTCATGACGAATAAAACGGTACTGACCTCGTGGGCCACAGCATCCGAATTGAACAATGACTATTTCCTGGTGGAAAAAAGCACGGATGCAGCAACCTTTGAGGTAATTGGTAAAGTGAAAGGCGCGGGAAATTCCACACACGGACAAGCCTATTCATTTGAAGATCAAAATCCATTGACCGGCATCAGTTACTACCGTTTGAAACAGGTTGATTTTGACGGAACAACTACTTATTCAAATACCGTGGCTGTAAAGAACTACCCTCCGAACTTCCTCCATGTATATCCCAATCCAGCCAGTGATGTTCTCTATTATGATGTATTCCTGGTAGCAGATGAAACCATAACAGTGCAGGTTACGGATATGACAGGCAGGGTATTCATCAACAAACAACAACAGCTGCAGAAAGGGAATTCAAGCGGTGTGCTGGATATAATATCATTGGAGCACGGTCTCTATTTTCTAAAAATAGAGGAGGCTCATACAACTTTCATAGCCAGATTCATCAGGCAGTAGGCCGGAATCACTATCATTTATTAATCGCGGATAGTTCAACTGAATATTGAGTAGCACATTTTGATGGCACTTATAAAAAGAGGCGATGAAAAATCTTTCAACACTTTTCATCTCCATTGCTTCAGCAATGATCTTATGGATGCATTGCATAGATAACAGGTCATATGCAAATAGCCATTCCAAAATAAATTCGTGTATCATCAGTCAGTCACCTGGCGGTGAAGCTTGGGCAGCCATTGGGCTGTGCCTTCCGCCATCAACGATGCACAAATTGGGCAAGATGATCTGTTTCTCCAGAGCAATGGCCATGAAGAGGGAAGAGCTTCCGATGAAAAAAATGTTTCAGTGATTTATCATAAACAGTAACGGATGTTTAGTTGAAAATAAAACACCAGAAAAATGAATCCTAAAATCATGTACTATGAAAACGAAACTATTCTTACTCATTTTGTGGATGGCAGTTAACCTGCCCTTCAGCCTTGCACAAAACACTTGGACACAGAAAGCCTATTTTGGCGGATCACCGAGATACTATGCCACCGGCTTCAGCATCGGTGACAAAGGCTACCTGGCTACCGGCATAAGAGATGATGGCATCTATCACTTTTACAGCGATGTATGGGAATATAATCCAACAACTAATACATGGTCGCAGAAAGCCGATGTAGGTGGTGCCGTCCGCTGTATGGCAGTAGGTTTCAGTATTGCCGGCAAAGGATACATCGGAACAGGCTGGAATGAACTGGCCGGCTCCATGAATGATTTCTGGGAATACAATCCCGACAACAATACCTGGACGCAGAAAGCACCTTTCCCCGGCACAGCACGCAATTGTGCTATCGGCTTCAGCATTGATGACAAAGGATATATAGGCACCGGCTATGACGGAGATTATAGAAATGATTTCTGGGAATACAATCCTTCTGCCGATACATGGATGGCAAAAGCCTCACTGCCCGCTGCAGGCAGAATGTCGGCCACTGCATTCAGCATCGGTGATTACGGGTACATCACCACCGGCGCTAACTTCGCTTACGCTGATTACTTCAAAGACTGCTGGCAATACAATCCCGCATCAGACAGCTGGCTGCAAAAAGCAGACTTTGCCGGACAAGGCCGTTGGATTGCTTCCGGATTTAACATCGGCAACAAAGGATATGTCGGTTGCGGCGCTGTAACCACGTACCGAAAAGATTTCTGGGAATATGATCCTTCCCTCAACACCTGGACACAAAAAGCTGATGCAGGCACTATTGAACGGTGCGCCGCAACTGGTTTCAGCATAGGAAACAAAGGCTATATCGGTACAGGGCTCGACTACGCCTGGAATCAATACAATGATTTCTGGGAATATACCTTGCCGGCAGATCCAACATTTGATCTGCTGACCTTAACGGCAGCAACCATAAACCTGAATGTCGATACCATCGTCACTGGCATTGATCCTGCTGCTACGTTAGTGGCTACCTTCTCTACAGACGTTGCTGCCGCTACGGCTAACAACACAAACATTACCCTCTCGCGCAGCTATGATGGTGCAGCAGCGGAATACAACATCACCACTACCGGCAATACAATCACGATTGATCCCCTTCATCAGCTGGGTTACGCAACAAGCTATCACTTGCAGTTTACCAATGCGCTGAGCGGCACCAATGGTACAGCCTGCCTGTTAACCGACCGCTATTTTACTACTTCCGGATCATTCGTACCAGCCGGTGAAGTTGCCTACTGGAATTTTGAAAACAACACCATTGATCAGATCGGCGGACTGACAGCCACAGCGGAAATCGACCTGCTGTATGCCAACTCCTACAATCCTATGGAAGGGAAAGCCGCAAGCTTTAATGGCACCACCACCCTCGTGGAATTTCCTGCCGCAGATCCGTTGATGAACTCACCTGACTTCGCCATTTCGTGCTGGGTGAATACTTCATCCGTCAATCATGAAGGACGCAATCACTGGATATTCGGGATGGGCGCCTATCATGGTTTCGATTTTGAAATCAACGCGGAGTATGAATGGTGCAAGTTTGTTTCAAGTTACGAGTTGTCCGATGGCACCACCGCTTCCAAAGACCTCTCCTTCGCTGCGGATGGAAAGACCAAAGATAATGGCGGATGGCAAGGCTGGACTTATTGCAAAGACTTGTCGGCAACGGGCGGGCTTGCATCACTGCTGAAAGATCAATGGGCACACATTGCCTGCACATACAACAGCGCAACAAGGGAAGGTAAAATGTATATCAATGGTGAACTGATGTTTGCGCAGGACTTCGACCTCTGGCCTGCATCCGATCCCATTGTATCATCGGTTGGATTACAATACGGAGGGTTGCCCCCTGATGTGGTGAATGATTTCGCGCTCGGCTTCAATCAGTCGAGGGCAGGCACTCTGTGGGATGAAGAAACATGGGGAGGATATGATTTCAGCACAGCCTATCACTTCGCCGGTCTGCTCGACAACCTGCATATCTTTCACGAAGTGCTTTCCGCTGATGATGTTTTCATGTTGTTTAATGCGGAAGGCGAAGTGATCAGCAATAGCCCAATGATTACCGCTGCCGGTCTGACACTGCATGTCTATCCCAATCCCTGCCAATCAACAGCGACTCTCACATTTACTGCCGTATCAGCAGGTGAAGTGCAAATCCTTTTATACGATGCTGCCGGCAGGCAACTGAAAACAGTGCTGCAGGAAAATGTGGCGCAAGGCAATCACGCTGATTTCATTGATGTCAGTGACCTCCAACCTGGCCTTTACCTGGTGAAAGCCATCTTAAACAATGAAGTCATGATTCAAAAATTAGTGGTGGATTAGCAGGTTGAGTGTAACACATGTCAATATTATTTTATTAAATTTAGTCATTCGTTTTCACCTCAATTTTATATCGATGAAAACGATAGTACTCCCTCTTTTCCTTTTTTGCATATAAACCCGGATTTTTCAGTGGAAAAATCCCGCTTCGCTGCGACTTAGAACTGCTAAGGGTTTGCTCAATTTGTCAAGAAAAGAAAATGTTTCACAAACCCTAAGCAGTTCTACGTCGGGGTTAAACCCGTTGCCGCTTTGAAGGTTTGCTCAATTTGTCAAGAAAAGAAAATGTTTCACAAACCCTAAGCAGTTCTACGTCGGGGTTAAACCCGTTGCCGCTTTGAACTGCAAAATGTGGGATAAACAATTTAGGTTCTAAATATGGTAAAAGCAGAGTGAAAAAATATTTCTTAACATCAGGAAAAGAGCCTTCAGCTAGCAAAGCAAAAGAGGATGAAATGAACGAAGTGGTTTGCAGAGGAGTTTAAATTAATTTGAATGATTATCGCTAAGTAAAATTTGAGGGAACGAGTAAACAACTGCAATAATCTTGACGGAACTAATGTGAGATATCATACCGGTTATTGATTATATAAATAAAATCAGGCGATGAAACTGTTCATCGCCTGATAGAATCCTATATATTTCTGGGGCTATTGAATAACGATCGTATGAACTTCACTTATGCTGCTATCATTTCTTTCGCCTCTAACAAGATAAAGTCCATCCGGCATGTTGCTCACATCAATTGAAATTTTTTCATCAATAATTTCGCTATATAACTCTCTTCCAAATAAATCTACTATTGAAATCTTAGCAATGTCGGCTAAGTCTTTCATCTCAACAATCACTTTATCCTCTGCAGGATTGGGATACACCGTAAACATGGGAATCTTACCAGCCTGTGTTCCATTCATCAATTCCCAATAGTATTTTGCAAAAATATCTTTTGAGTGTGTTGTTAATTTTTCAACTCCACTGTCTGATTCTTCCTGTAGTATCTTTGAAACCATAATCAAGTGAATCACAGA
>JBGAWA010000124.1:0-9073 GCA_044227805.1 Chitinophagales bacterium
GCCATCGTCAGGAACAACCGGGCAGTCAGATACAACCGGAAATCCTTAATACGAAACGAAGCATAAGGCTGATGTTCGGCGGCCATGGCTCTTGGCTGAATGGTTGAGTAGTTCAACCCGGATTTTTCAATTGAAATATCAATCTATGTTACGACTCAGGAACTGCTAAATACGGGCTAAAAATAAAAAGCCCCTGAAGCAACGCTACCGGGGCTTTCAAAGATTGGTGCAAGATTCAGATATGCATCTTGGCTTTTTTCTCGAGTAGTTGTTCCTTGCTTTCTACATGATCAGGATCCGGAACACAACAATCGACAGGACAGACAGCAGCGCATTGCGGTTCTTCATGAAATCCTTCACACTCTGTACACTTATTGGGAACAATGTAATATACATCGTCGGAAATAGGCGGAAAACGCTGATCCGCTTCTACTACGGTGCCATCAATCAAAGTGACACTACCCTTCACAGTTGTTCCATCGGCAACAGCCCATTCAGCGCCGCCTTCATAAATTGCATTATTCGGACACTCAGGTTCACAAGCTCCGCAGTTAATGCACTCCTCGGTAATTCGAATAGCCATAGTTCTTAGTTTTGCAATGCTCAAAATTATAAAAGAAACCAGCTTTTCAAGCAGGTTTGCCGTTTAAAATCTTTTGCCCTGCTGTATGGCACGATTAACAGATCGTGAAGACACCGTGCATTTTGAAAATAATGACCATGAACTTAGAACAAAGAAAAGATTCCCTCACGCGACTCGCCAACAGCCTGCATCCGGAGACACAGATGGTGCAGGATATCGCAGCCAAAGCGTTTGTTCATAACAGATGGTTTACGGAAGATAATATCTTCCGCATGCTGGTTAACATCCGTGATCAGCTTTTGCAGCCGGAAAAACTGGAACAATGGATTTCCGCGTATTCATGCAAAGAACCGGCATCTCCTAAAACCGTAGGACTGATTATGGCAGGAAATATCCCGCTGGTAGGGTTTCATGATTTGCTGTGTGTTTTACTTACGGGGCACAGGGCGCAGATCAAACTTTCATCAAAAGATAATATCCTGCTGCCATGGCTGACGGAGCGACTTTTTGAAATTGACGAATACTGGCGGTCCAGGATTGTAATAACAGACTTGCTGACCGGAATAGATGCCGCAATCGCTACCGGCTCCAACAATTCTTCCCGCTACTTCCACTATTACCTGTCAAAATACCCGCACATCATCCGTAAAAACCGAGGATCGGTGGCGGTGATTACAGGTCAGGAAACCGCTGCCTCATTACAACAACTGGGGACAGATATCTTTTCCTATTTCGGACTCGGATGCAGAAATGTCTCAAAACTGATGGTGCCGGCTGATTATTCCTTCGATTTTTTCTTTGAATCACTTGCGCCGTTCGGCAAGGTGATTGAGCACAACAAATACAAAAACAATTTCGACTATAATTTAACATTACTGCTGATGAACCGGCAACCACACCTGCACAATGATTTTATTATTCTTCGGGAAGATGAACGCATTGTTTCTCCGGTAGCCCTGTTGCATTATGAACGGTATGATGATGTGACCTCTCTGCAGGAAAAATTATCAAGGCAGGAGGAAGAGATTCAATGTATTGCAGGTGAAAAATATATAGCCTTCGGGAAAACGCAGTCGCCGGAACTATGGGACTATGCAGATCATGTTGATACGTTTCAGTTTCTGAATAGCCTTTGAAAAAGCCTCATTTTTTCATCTGAATTTTTCTTTTGAAACACGCTTCCTCTGCACGACAAGGTGATGCTGAGTGCGGGACAAAGTAGAGCAGCAGCTTATGCTGTGGCCGGCTCTTCCACCAGCTCTTTCAGCTTGGCCACCACATAATCCACCTCCTCTTTCTTGTTGTTTTTCGAAAATGAAAAGCGGATCGCGACCCTGTTGGTATCAGCCTTTATCGCTTCCAGCACATGTGAATTTTGATTGCTGCCGGAACTGCAGGCGCTTCCGCTCGATGCACAAATGCCGGCCATATCCAGGTTAAAGAGCAGCAGTTGTGATTTATTATTCATCGGGAAGGAAGCATTCAAGACCGTGTACAGGCTATTTCCTTCCACATCGCCATTGAATAAGATACCGGGAAAATTCCTCCTGAGTTCCTCCTTCATATAATCTCTTAATTGGCTGATATACGCGCTGCTCTCCTCCAGGTGCTCATACCCTTTTTCCATTGCTTTGGCAAGCCCTACTATGCCATAAACATTTTCTGTTCCGGCCCGCATATTTCTTTCCTGCGCGCCACCATGTATAAAAGGAGGGATTTTTATGGAATGATGTATATAGAGAAATCCGGCGCCCTTAGGACCGTGAAATTTATGTGCGGCACCAGCGATAAAGTGAACCGGTGTATTTTCGAGATCGAATGGAAAATGTGCTACGGTCTGTACCGTATCACAATGAAATATTGCATTATATTTTTTACATATCGTGCCGGTTGCCTCTATGTCCATCATGGTGCCGATCTCGTTGTTGGCATGCATGAGTGATACCAGGCATCTTTCCGTAATGGCAGATAACAACTCTTCCAGGTGCAACAGATCAAAACGCCCCTTTTCATCCACTCTCACATAGTGTAACTTAACCCGCCCTTCCCTTTCGAGCGCTTCGGTAGTATGCATTACGCAATGATGTTCAATAGGCGAGGTAATGATGTGCCTGATATCATACGCCTGCACACCGCATCGGATGGCCATGTTGTTTGACTCTGTTCCACCGGAAGTAAAAAATATCTCCGAAGGAGTGGCATGCAGGCATTTGGCTACCGTCTTACGCGCTTTTTCAATGGCAGCACGTGTTTCACGACCGAAATAATGAATGGCGGAAGGGTTGCCAAAATGGGATTCCATAAATGGCAGCATGGCATTAATCACATCGCGGTCCATTTCAGTAGTGGCAGCATTGTCGAAGTAAATTCTCATCTGTTTAAGGCAGGTATGGTGTGCGTTTATTAAAGCGTTAGGGTGTTACCGGATTCGTTCATCCATCGAACTGATATCCTTCATCATTCTGGCTGCCAGCGCATCCGCATCAGACAACCGTCTGGCTTCGGCATAAATACGGATGATCGGCTCTGTATTTGAACGGCGCAAGTGAACCCAGCTGTTGTTACTGAATTCTATTTTCAGCCCGTCTACCACATTGAGCTGCTCTTTTGCATATTGTTGTTGCAGCTTTTCAAAGACCCGGTCAATGTTTACGCCGGGTGTAAGTTGAATCTTATTCTTGGAGATCACATAGGTTGGATAGGCAGCCCTCAGTGCGGATGATTTTTTCCCGGAAGTTGCCAGGTGAGAGAGAAACAATGCCACGCCTGCCAGTGCATCGCGGCCATAATGCAGTGCCGGATAGATGATGCCGCCATTCCCTTCACCGCCTATTACCGCTTTCACCTCCTTCATTTTCTGCACTACATTTACTTCCCCTACGGCAGCGGCGCTGTAATGGCCACCGGCCAGTTCTGTGATATCGCGCAAAGCACGGGTGGAAGAGAGGTTGGAAACAGTGTTTCCCTTTTTATGCTGCAGTATATATGCGGCAACAGCTACAAGGGTGTACTCTTCGCCAAACATACTGCCGTCTTCATTGACGAGTGCCAGGCGATCCACATCAGGATCAACAGCGATACCGAGATCCGCCTTGCTGCTTTTTACTTTGCGCGATAATGCCTTCAGATTTTCAGGCAAGGGTTCAGGGTTGTGCGCAAATTTGCCGGTAGGCTCACAGTTGAGTGGTATGATTTCTTTAACACCTAATGCTGTTAGCAATTTGGGAATAGCAATGCCACCACTGCTGTTCACGGCATCTACCACAATCCGGTATTTCCTGGCACGAATTGCCTTCACGTTTACGAGCTTCAGTGCCAGTATTTTTTTGATGTGCCGATCGATGTAGCTGTCGTTTCGTTTATAGGACCCCAGTTGATTGACTGCCGCAAACCTGTAAGCCGATGATTGTGCCAACTGCAGCAGTTCCTCACCGTCTGCCGCTGAAATGAATTCCCCTTTACTATTCAATAATTTAAGGGCATTCCATTCCACGGGGTTATGACTGGCGGTGATTATTATTCCACCGGCGGCCTTTTCCTGCACTACAGCCACCTCCACGGTGGGCGTGGTGGAAAGACCAAGGTCTGTTACATCCATTCCCATTGCCTTAAGGGTAGATGCCACCAATGCTGCCACCATTTCGCCGGAAGGGCGGGCATCGCGTCCGATTATCACCCGCTTGCCTTTTTTGCGCCTTTGCAGCAACGTGCCAAAGGCGGCCGTAAATTTTACGATGTCATCAGGTGTAAGATTATCTCCGGCGCTTCCACCGATCGTTCCCCTGATGCCTGATATGGATTTGATGAGTGTCAAAACTGGTAATTTCCGGTTGTATGTGAATGGTATTGGAACGGCGCAAAAATAACCAAAATCTCAAGCAAGCGGATAGAGCATTTAAACGGCAACCCCATGCAAACCCAGGAAGATACCTTTGCTGATTTTGAACTTCGATAAGAAGGTAAATGGTAATAATTCTGCCGTTTTCAGTGGAGCGGTAAATTCATTTCAACTACCTTTACTGCTTTCCAAACACAGCAGATGAAGCACAAAGAGTGGTTTGAAACATGGTTCGATTCACCCTACTATCACATTCTGTATCAGCACAGGGATGAAGCGGAAGCAGAGCATTTTATCGATCAGTTGCTGGCAGCCATGAACCTTCCACGAGGAGCAAGGGCGCTGGATGTAGCCTGCGGAAAAGGAAGGCATGCCGTGTACCTGGCGGAGAAAGGCCTGGAAGTTACAGGCATTGATCTCTCCTGGAAAAATATTGGCCATGCCATGCATTTTGAAAGGCCCAACCTTTCTTTTTTCCTGCATGATATGCGCAACCCGTTTTACATCAACTATTTCGATGTGGTTTTCAACCTGTTTACCAGCTTCGGGTATTTTGAAACGGAAAAGGAGAATCTGAAAGCGATTCACTCTATGAGCATGGCCATGAAGAAGGGCGGAAAGCTGGTGATCGACTTCTTTAATGCCGCAAAAATTTCACAGCAACTGACACCACATGAGTATATCACCCGTGAAGGCATCTTGTTTCTTGTGGAAAAAAAGATGCAGGAAAACATGGTACTGAAACGCATCTATTTCCAGGACCTGGGCAGATCCTTCGAATTTGAAGAGCGTGTGCAATCACTTCGCCTGGCGGTTTTTGAAAGGCTATTCAGAAAAAACGACCTGAAAATTTCCGCTGTTTTTGGCGACTATCAGTTACATCCATTTGATGAACCTGTTTCAGAGCGGTTGATCATAATCGCTGAGAAAATCTGATTTCCCGGAACAGCTTAAAAATTACCTATTGGATTCATTTCTTCAATTTGATCAGCGGTTTTTTTTCTTTATCAACGGGCAACTTCAAAACCCGTTTTTTGATTACGTCATGCCCTATATGCGTGATAAGAATTTCTGGATTCCCTTGTATGCCTCGCTGCTTCTTTACTTTGTATGGCGTTATAAAAAATCAGCCTGGCTTCCCATCCTCCTCGCCGCGCTTACCGTAGTGATCACCGATCAGTTGAGCAGCAGTGTAATAAAGCCCCTGGTTCACCGGCTTCGTCCTTGTAATGATCCGTTGATCGCCTCACAGGTTCATTTGCTGGTTGGCTGTGGCAGCGGTTTTAGTTTTGTTTCATCCCATGCTGCCAATCATTTCGGGATTGCCTGCTTTATAATTGTGTTGTTGCGTAGTCGTTTTAAGTGGATTACGGCAGCCGCCATTTCCTGGGCCGCCCTGGTTTGTTTCGCTCAGGTATATGCAGGGTTGCATTATCCATTAGATATTCTGGGAGGGGCCTTGGTAGGCATTGTGGCAGGCACCTTAACAGGAATATTTTGCAAACGAAGGCTGGAAAGAAACTTTCCGCGCTCATTTTCATAAATGAATACCCTTGACTTCATCATGCTGCTGGCAGCGCCATTGATCGGCGGAAGTGCCGCCTTACTGTTCCGGAAAAGCAGCAGGGAGCAGTATAAGCTGGTATTGAGTTTCAGCGGCGCGTTTTTGTTCAGCATCACCCTCATTCATCTGTTTCCGGTAGTGTTTGCCAACAATGAAAATGCAGGGGTGTATGTGCTCGCCGGCTTCTTTATCCAGGTTGTCCTGGAACAGCTTACCCATGGCATTGAACACGGCCACTTTCATGAACACGTTGAAAACAACTCGTATATTTTTGCGCTGGTGCTTGGCCTCACGATACATTCATTGCTCGATGGCATTCCGCTTTCTAATCACCAGATGCTGGATGATGAACATCATTCATTGCTTTACGGCATTGCGATTCATAAAATACCGGAAGGATTCGCGCTGGCATCGGTACTCCTGTTTTCAAATTATAAAAGGAGCAGCGTATTAATTTTTGTCGGGTTGTTTTCACTGGTGGCACCAGGTGCTGTATTGTTATCCAATCAGTTCAGCGCTGTGGATGCGCATGCTTTTTCCATCGTGGTGGCCATGGCTGTCGGGTCATTTCTCCATGTTTCCACCACTATCCTTTTTGAGTCTGAATCGGGCCAGCATTTGTTTGGCCGGAAAAAAATGGCAGCCATCCTGCTCGGTGCAGGCATCGCGCTGCTAACAATGTAAACCATACGAGCAGCTATGTCCTTTGAATGCATCTTGGTGAGCCCGCAGGAAGAAAAGCACATTGCTTTGATCCGGATCAACCGTCCTAAAGAACTGAATGCGCTGAACTTGCAGCTGATGAATGAATTGAAGGATGCACTCCGGCAACTGGATGCCGATGAAAATGTGCATGTGATTATTATCACCGGTAATGAAAAAGCTTTTGCCGCGGGTGCAGATATCAAAGAAATGGCCACCGCCTCTGCGATGGATCTTTTTAAGATGGATCAGTTCAGCACCTGGGACCAGATTAAAAAAACACGGAAGCCTTTGATAGCTGCCGTTAGTGGATTCACCCTGGGTGGCGGTTGTGAACTGATGATGCATTGTGATATGATTGTAGCCAGCGAAACCGCTATGATAGGACAGCCGGAGATCAAACTGGGAATTATTCCCGGTGCCGGCGGCACGCAGCGGTTAACACGGGCAGTGGGGAAAGCACTGGCGATGGAACTCGTACTAACCGGCAGATTCCTGACCGCGGAAGAAGCACTGAAAGCGGGGCTGGTCAATAAAGTGGTGCCGGTTGAACTATACTTGCAGGAAGCCATCAGGCTGGCACGTGTGGTGGCCGCTCATTCCACCATTGCCGTGCAGCTTGCCAAAGATGCTGTGCTGCAGGCTTTCAACACTACACTGGATGAAGGATTGCTGCTCGAAAGAAAAAATTTCTATCTCTGCTTTGCTTCAGCGGATCAGCAGGAAGGCATGGCTGCTTTCCTGGAAAAAAGGAACCCCGAATTTAAAGGGCGATAAAGAAAGGAAGGTTACTACTTGCCCGGCGCATGCCGCTACTCTACCCAATCTGCTACAAATACATTCGTATCGTGTGTCCCTCCATTATTCCTGTTCGAACAGAAGACCAGTTTTTTTCCATCGGGAGAAAACATCGCGAAAGCATCAAACATCTTAGACTGCGTCACCTTTTCCAGCCCGGTGCCGTCAAGGTTAATGAGATAGAGGTTAAAAGGAAATCCCCTTTCATACTCATAATTCGAAGCGAATAAAATACGCTTGCCATCCGGCGCAAACACCGGAGCCCAGTTAGCGCCCGGCATGTTGGTGACCTGCCGAACATTGTTGCCATCAGCATCTGCGATGAACACTTCCATTTTAGTAGGTGCTACCATATCTTGCTTCAACAGGTCCTTGTATTCCTTTACTTCTTCCGCTGTCACAGGTCTTGAAGCGCGCCACACAATCTTTGTTCCATCGGGAGAAAACCAGGCGCCACCGTCATAGCCAAGTTCCTTCGTGATCCGTTTAATACCGGTTCCATCAAGGTTCATCGTATAAAGATCGAGATCGCCGTCGCGGGTGGAGGTGAAGATGATACGGTCGCCCTTCGGTGATATAGTCGCTTCCGCATCATAAAATTTATTATTGGTGAGTTGCTTCCTGATCTTGCCATCCATTCCGGCTATATAGATCTCAAAGGATCTGTATAACGGCCATACATATTTCCTGATCTTCTCACGGTCTGGCACGGGCGGACAGGTATCCTGCGTAAGATGCGTGGAGGCGTACAGTACGAGTGAATCGCCGGGCATAAAATAGCTGCAGGTAGTTCTTCCTTTTCCCGTGCTCAGCATTTTGAAATCAAATTTCTGCGTGCTGTCTGATGGCACCTTGCCAGTGAAGATCTGATCACACATTACCTGTTGATGATCTGTGCGCTGGAAAATAATCCTGGTGCCATCAAAACTCCAGTATGCTTCAGCGTTGTCACCGCCAAACGTCAGTTGCTGCACGTTTCGAAGATGGCGCTCTCCCGGGAAGAGGACTGCTTTACTGGAATCAAATTTTTGTATGGTAGCGGAATCCGTCGCGCTATGGGTTGATTGGCCGGAAGGATTGCTGCATCCGTTTATCATTCCTACAACGGCAGTCCATATCAGCAGGGCCGGGAGATTTTTCATGGGTTGTTTTTTAGAACGGCGCAAAGGTAACTGGTGAAAGTGGAAGTAACGCATGCAACAGATGTCATATACTTGTCAAACTTTCCGGGTGGCAACGAACGTGTTGGAAGGGTTGACCGCTGTGTTTTGCCATCATTTTTCAAAAGAAGAGTTCCGCTTCGATACAACCTTTCGCTGCGGAACAGAAAGTCACGGACGCGATCCAATAGGATCATGCATCGCTTCTATTCTCCTTTCCATGTTCCGGATTTTTTCAGATAACGGATCAGGAAATAACCCAACAGCAACAACAGCAATGCCGCCAAGAAAAAGGGGATACTTTCGGTAAAGGTATCTTTGCCTTCATGCTGAAAATAATTTTTCATGATCAGCAAAACCGCACCGGTCATCCAGATATAGGTTGAGTTATATTCTTCAATAAAAACCCGCTTCCATTTAAAATCCAT
>JBGAWA010000125.1:0-8951 GCA_044227805.1 Chitinophagales bacterium
GTTTACCTACTTGACATCTCTATCACACCGCTGAATAATTTTCATACACTATGGCCTGCCTTCCCGGAAGACCATTTAATACATGGGAATTTTTTTGAACACATCGGGCAGTATGAGCTCATTATTGAGCAAACATTCTTCTGTGCGCTTGATCCAACACTTCGGCCTGATTACGCGAAAAAAATGTATGAGCTACTCCGCGATCAGGGAACGCTGGCAGGGTTGCTGTTTGATGACCCATTGATGCCGTCAGGCGGTCCGCCTTTTGGAGGTACCCGGGATGAATATCTGCATTATTTCCAACCCTATTTCACATTCCGCACTTTTGAAAAGTCATTCAATTCGATACCCGCCAGGTCTGGCCGTGAATTATTCATGCTATTAAATAAAAGAAACGGAATCTCGTAAAGATTCCGTTTCAGGAAAAGTGAGTTTTGCAAAAAGTTTAATGCATTACTTCCATGCGTTTTGTGATACCCTGATTGGCAGCGTTTGCCAGCCGGTAGAAATAAACACCATTTACCAAGGAACCGGTATTCACTTCAATTAAAGAAGTATTTTTCTTAACCACTTCGGAAATCACAGTACGGCCTAACTGATCAGTAACCGTGAAGATCATATCTTCCTGGAGACCGGCAACCGGAATGTACGTTACATCACTTCCTGGATTTGGAAAATTTTGACCCAATTGCTGTGCAGCAGATGGCACAGACTCTGTGCCGGTAATGCCATAAAACCAATTGTAAGCTGTTTTAATGATGTTGGTTTTATTCGCAGGTGTGCCGAGCATTTCAATTCCTGGTGCAATATACACGGTCTTGTATGTTCCATTGTCGCCGCGAACACCGGCCACCTTCGCAGAATTATTGTTATAGTAGAAGATGGGCGTTCCTATGCCAGCCGGTGTTATCTGATCCGGAAAGAAATAGGTGCTGGTGTAATAATAATTGATCACCGTGGATCCCAGTGCACCAAAAACAGGATCAGCCGAATTTGCGGTGAGTGGCTTATTGGCAGTACTGCCATCATCAATAAAATCAGCAAACATATAATTGTTGAAAAAATCTTGCGTGAGCGGTGTGGCATGACCATAGTCTCCCGGAGCAGTCCATACGTCCCAACCAATATCCTGGCCACTGATAAATAAATTTCCTCCGTTATCCATGAAAGTCATCAGTTCAGTTACAAAATCATCAGTTAAGGCAGGAAAATACCAGCCGGCATTATAGTAGATGTTGCGTACAGCTGTCAGTGAATTCTCCTGTGAAGCCCGTTGTGTGAGCGATGAATTTAAAAATGCGTAAGTAGCAGTGCCGGCACTTTCAAATGCCGTGGCATAGGCGTTCTGGAGAAATGTTGCCGTGGCAGGAGCCATGGCTGCATTGTTCACCACCAGTTCAGTAACACCGGAGAAGACATACACTGATTTTTCGAACGGATCTTCATTCAGGTTGCTCAGCGACTGAATCGAAAGTGTATAGATTCCCAGCGCAGCTGTTGCACCAGGTGTAACATGGATAGTTACCGGAAGAACCTCTCCAGCATTCATTGCGATGGTTGCAGGTGCTGTATAAGTGGTGCCATTTACTTCGAAATTGGCCGACCAATCAGCTGGAGCGCTTGCTGTCAGTGTGTATGAAAAATCCTGCATTGCCGTGCTGGTATTGGCAGCCTCCAAAGTGAAGGATGAAGCTGATCCTGATGTGCCGGCACTGGTTAACATGGCAGGATCCGCGATTATAACACTCGGATCGAATGAAGCGCCGCAGTTATAAATTTCTTTGGTAGATTCATTCTGCACAAAGGATATCAATGCGATCTCATCCATATTCCAGGCAGTATTTTCATCATAAGTATAGTTGAAAACAACGGATTCGCCCTGAGCCGCCAGCACGATAGCATCTCCCGCTGATGAAGGCAGCATTTTGCGGAATACATTCGGAAAATATTTTTCTCCATTGTTACCCGGAGGGCTTGCATAGTTTACATTTCTTTCGATGATGGCTGTTCGCAACTTGAGATTGCCGGTCGGAGGCGTTCCCACTGATGTTACGGTTATCGTCACATCATGCGAGGTGCCGTTATCTACGTCCTTCACCGTTATTTTTATAGGACTGGTAGCTGCCACCACATCATCAACGTCCTGCTGCACGAAGCCGCCCGGTGAGCTTTCTTTAAGATTACCTTCAAGAAAGATGTCCGGAACTCCAGTTACCGTATAGTAATTCACACGATCATCGCTCTGGGTCGGATTAAGATTGTACATAGGATCATAACCTGGCCAGGATGTGTGATAGGCAATATGCCGTACAGTTCCGGGATTGGGATCAAGAATGCTGGACTGAAAGCCCGGATTCTGCTGAGCGCAAGGTCCGCAGCTGGCTTGCGTAAAATGCTCGAACATGGCATATTTAGGTGCCTGGGCTTCTGATTGTTGCAAAGAGAAAACCAATGCAAAAAGCACAAATAAGAAGGAAATTTTTTTCATGTGGCGAATGGGTTGTTGAATATTTTTTGGAAGTGCGGCGAAGATACTTAGAATCAGCTAATCAGCGGAATTCACTTCAATTTTCATTTAACCCTGCCGCGTTGCGGATCATAACAGAAACGGGTAAAGCTAACTCATATCGTTATTCCGCCAATAATTTTTCCACCATTCCGCGCGTATCATCCTTCCACTTTTCATATAGATTGCCTGTGGCAGGTCCGTTAATTCCCGAATAGGATTTTCGCAAATCCCCCTTTCTGTCAATAAAAAAGGTAGTGGGATAAGCAAACATACCTGTCAACATAGGCAAAGTGTTGATGGCTGTAGCACCCGGCTGTCCGGCAATCAGTATGGTATAGTGCACCTTCAATCGTTGCTTTAACCGTTCCACATTCTGAACAGCCTTTTCACCAACCGCTTTTTCATAGGCAAGGCCGATGATCTCCAGTCCTCTTGACTTGTATTTATCATACAGAGGAGCGAAAAATGTCACTTCATCCATGCAGTTAGGGCACCAGGAGCCCATTATCTGTACAATCACCACTTTGTTTTGATACTGTGAATCAGAAAGCGAAACCATTTTCCCATTCAGATCGGGAAATGAAAAGGCGAGCTTATCAAAACCAGGCTTGAAGCCGATCAAAGTTGCCGGATCAGGCAGCTCGAAAGATGCATTACGGCGTGCTGTCCATGGTTCCTGCCAGTGATTGCCGGAATAATACATACCCTGTAAGACCCCTGCCGGATCTATAGTGGCTTTAAACAGGAAAGCGTGTGACCCATCGAAGCAGGATAGAAACAGTTCATTACCCTGCACGGTACCTTCCAGAAACCGGTAGTCACCTGAAGTGGTGAGAAAAGTACCTGATAGGTTATTACCTGTTTGACTGAAAATACCCACCGCTTTGGAACTATCTTCAGTACCCTTGCTGAAATCAACTTCCCATCGGCCTGATACATTATCCACCGGCCTCGTCGATTCATCAGTAAATCGGTATTGCTTACCAAATTCAGCTTTGAACGGGAATATGTTGTTCACCTTGCGGGAATGATTAATCCACAAACCGGTTAACAGCTGCGGGGTGTATTTCAAGCGGAACTCCGAATCGAAAACAGGGAGGCGGATAAAAACGCTGTCATCCGCCACTTGTATCTCATCCACCAGAATGCGTTCGTCGCCGTTTATGATTTCCAGCACCAGATTTCCATTATTGTACTTTGTTTCAAAATTAAATGGGAGATCACCGCCGTTTGTGGTTAATACACCACGCCAGATGCCGGCCTGGATACCGGCCGGTATTGATTCAGCGAAAGGCAGCCATGCAAAAAGCGAAAAGAGGAACTGTAGTAAGAGCATCGGATTCGTTTACCGGTTCAATTTGAAAGTGGTGAGCCTGCAGATCTCCCAATCGATTCATTCTTTACGCAAATCATATTGGTTAGCTTATCGTGCCACGTCTGATGATAGTCAGAAATGAAAAATGCAAGGCAGCTTAGTAGGGCCGGCAATCCGGCAAGCACAACAAAAATGAGATAAATCCACGAACGGGCAGCACACATCCTGAACATAGGTAATTGCTTTGAATTCAAATCAACCAGCCTGATTCGCATGATGCGCTTTCCAATTGTGCCGCCGGTGCTCTCCATCACCGGTGAATACAGCAATACCCAAAGCATAAGAGCAAATGCAGGGGTTACCTGGCGTAAGCTTCCGGTAATAAATTCAACATTGTAGGGATTATCATCAGTGATAAGCTTTATCGCTAACTCCTGCAGGCCATAAGCAACGCCCACAATAATGGCAGTGTCAATGGTGCGTGCAATGGCACGCTGCAGGAAGCTGGCCAGCTTTTGCGCTTCCTCCCGCTTAACATCATTTGAAATTTTAGTTAACAGCTGATCAATCGGATCAGGCTGAGCAGATTGGGAAATCATAGTCATGATTCAATGCGTTAAAATTCGGATTCTTTATCTTAATAAAGAAAAGAAATGTCTCTTATCATTCAGTTACCGTACTGTGAAAGATAAGATCCTGCCACCTACTTTACGTCTTGCAGCTAAATCTGTTCATGAGATTGAAGGTGCGCAATCATTTAGCAATATTCCCGCACTTTGCGGTTTTAACCCGGGTTTTTCATTGGAAAGATCCCGCTCCGATACGACTTCCAATTGAAAAGGGTTTGCTCATTTTTAAAAGAAAAGAAAATGCTTGGCAAACCCAATGCTGCTCTAATTCGGGGTTGACCCACTGTTGTTTTGAACGGCAAAATGTGGGTTGAGCAAGAGGATAACTGTTTTCTTGATAGCATCTTGCAGTTGTAGGTTGTTACCTTCTTGTTTCCTTGTTGAGTACCTGGAGTGTTCTTCTGTAAAATGCATTCGCGCGCGAAGGGGAATCACCGATGCAAACGACACCTAATTTTCCGAATTGGGATAGAGCGCCTATCAGATGAAACATGACACCTTGTTGAGACGAACCATCATATTGCAGATTATTCAGGATGGCTATATCAATCAAATCGGGTGGTGTAAGCACTTTATAATTGTCGTTTTTAACATTATCGGAACTGAAGTAATAACGACGCTGGCCATTTGCCGTAAGATAAATACCCTTCTCCACATCATATCTGCCCATTGTTAACCCCTGCAGCAGCAGATTCGGATGCGTTGTTCCTCCCTTCCGCAAATTAATTTCCACCGCATAATGTTTCCATCCGTCACCTTCTTTCACTGAAATAAAATCAATGCTAAAACGGCCCAGCACACCATACTTCTTTAATTCGTTGGCAATGAGCAAACCCCGCTTTCCGATTTCACCGGCATACGCCTCGTCAGCCGGAAAATTTGCTCCAATAAATACCTGACCGTCATCACCCCCCAGTAACTGATCGTGTGTGGAAATCACTTCAGCATTACCCAGCGGGTCAATCAGGCACTGCACAGAAGGCGATGTTTTAATTTCACCAGGAATAAATTCCTCTACAATGCCTTGCATTTCCCTGAATTTATTCATGAAAATTTCATAGGTAAAAGCGCTGGCGATGATGGTGAGATGATCCTTCAGATGATCATTCACCCAACTTGCAATATTGCCACTTTGAGGGCAGCCGGAATAAGAGAAGATAGCGTTTCCTTCACCGGAAAATCCTTCATTAACTTTCACGACTGCCTTTTTCAGCGTTGGATTATTTTTTTTAAGGGCCGTGAGCGCATTGGCTATATCCTTTTCATCCCTGAGATCTTCAAAGCCCGGTGCAAGGTCCAATCCGCAGGCCCTGAAAACCTTACGGCTGCCGCTTTTTGAACCATGAAAAAGCAGTTCGGGATCACAGGCAAACAACGGCAGATTGAGGCGTACTGAGAGCGTTCGTTCAAGATCCGTAGAGTTATAGACGGTGAAATGTGCCAGATCAGGATTGGGGATGGCATCATGAATGCGTTTCATCAACCTGCTCCTTTCCAGGATTTTCTCAGAGAGCGATCTGGCTGAAGCATCATACGTGCTGAGCATGGTGAGGCGACGCCGCGCATGATCACCAGTGATACCCGGCAGAAGATGCAGATAATAGTCAATTATCACGGGATCAATTGGCATGCTTGTCACGTACACCACGTGCGTGCGGGGCATACGTAATAACATCAACAGTGAAAGCAATCTTTCTTCGTAGTGCAACACGCCGCTTACACGCGATTGCAGCTCCTGGTCGATCGTAAGGGAAGGGATGACCACCACCGTTTTCGGGGCAGACATGTCGGGAAAATATTTTTCAAACTGCAAGCGCATTATCGCCTGCAATTCATGAAATCGCTGCCTCTCTTCCGCTGAGCCAGGCAAGGGGAGTGACGGCTGCTGGATAGTTAGCGAACGCCGTGGTGAATTTTTTCCGGAGTTAACGGAGTCCATGGTCCTTTTTAAGAATCTTTGTTGATGAATGATTAAAACACTGCAAGATCAATATACATTTTACAATTCAAAATGAGATCACATTAACTGAAAATGGTTTCAGTAAAATAGTGTTTCCGCTGCTCACACTTTCAGTTACATCATAGCTGTTCAGTGAAGCAGCCGCAACCGCGTTAACAGTAAATTTTTTACCGGTTACAATGGACCCGTTAATTTTTACAGAGGGAAAATTCACTGTATTTCCGGCTTCATTGATTAGTAACAGGGTAAATTTTCCGTTGTCGCTGCAGGCAATCCCGCTTACACCTGCTATTCCGGTGATGGTCACTTCATCAACCTGCTTGTTACCGTTGAACACTATTCCGCATGCTTTGAGTGTCTTATAGAGATTATCTGCATCCCCTTTACCTCCGTCGCCCCGGTTGAGGCTCTTCAATGGCATAAAGGAAGCATATCCAATAAAATTATTGTTCGCCTTATTGTAGCGGATCATGAATTCATAGAACTTCCCAATATAAAGGCAACTCAGCATTGTGTTATACATGGGATTCTTAGACTTAATGCCCCACTGGCAAAAAGACACCTTCTTGCCGGGAAAAGCGCTTTTGAAATTGACGAGCCACTGAGGTATGGTTTGTGAAAACGCCTGGTTAATCTGCTCCAGATTAACGACTTCACTTTCTTTACCACCAAAAAGATCCTTATCCCAGATATATAGCCGTGCTTCATCACCGGGAATTCCTTCCAGTTGTTTATTCCAGGTGGCGAACTTCGCCGTTTGCTTATAGACAGGCGCCCCATCAATAACTGTGATGATGCCAGGAAATTTTCTATTCACCGAATCAATCCATTGCGAAATTTTTTTGCGGTAGGCTGTTCCGTCCGGGAAATCATAGCTGTTGCTGCTGATATTTTGCTCCATGCCAAAGATTACCCGCTGTGCATCAGCACGCTGAATCTTCCAGTACAATTCCTGCAGCGTGCCGCTTTGAACATTCGCTATCACATCGCCCCGTATATTCAGTTTATGCAGCAATGCGCAATACTGGTTAAAAAAATCAACACCAAACTTAACATTACCAACACCATCCAATATTCCATCCATTGTACCACCACGTGCTTCCACATCTTCGCGCCTGATGTTGTAACCATCTCCCCTGCCACCTTTTATCAAAGTGTCGCCGACAATTACATGATCATGATCTGACGTACTGCCCCCGCTGTATTGCAGTGAGTTCATGTTAAGGGCCTTTATCCAGGAATAGTATGGATCCGACAGTATATCACGACCGGCCATCCCTTTTGCAAAAAAAATATCAATTACACAGCCAGCGTGAATCTGCTTATATAATGTTACCGATTTATCGGTGGTGATGGATAGGCCAGCCTCACCGGTTGCTACCTCTGTAAAAGGTGCCGTTGCGCTATCTGATTGCTTACCAGCCATTTTGTGATGCTTTCCATGTCCTGCAGATTTACAACCGATTGAAATAGTAAGTATAAAAACCAGGGCTTGTACACTCCTCATCAAATTCTGCTTAGTTATGTTCATTTCAAGTAATTTGTTCAAAGTTAAAATAATGTACTGCTAAAAATAACATTCATAAACTCAATACCTCATCACCAGCCATTTGCTGAATCACCGCATCCATCAAGACTTCACTATCAGTAAAAGTAAACAATCAAAAGGTTCAACTCAAAGATGATACACCCTACTTTTCAAAAGAAAAATAGGGTTTTATAAAGTCCCCTGCATTGCCAATGAAAACGGCAAAGGGTGTAAATACTACATATAACTGGGTGGGGCTGCCAAAACGCTATAATTCTTTGCAGTTAGTAAGCAGATCGATAACAGATCAAAAAAGCAGCGAGGCAGTTTCTTTTAAAAAATCTGGTTTCAAATAAAGATTTACTGTACCCAGCGCCAATGAATGATTCCATTTTGTTTAAAAAATGAAATAACTGGTATAAATGTGTGCAAAGTGGTTACTTCCAGGTACCCTTACCCTGTTCAGGTGATTGGGAAGCGACGCTATACATTCTGAATAGCTGCAACACCGGGTAACACTTTTCCTTCAAAATACTCGAGCATGGCGCCACCGCCGGTTGAAACATAACTTACCTGGTCGGACAACTTGAATTTGTTAATGGCAGACACAGAGTCGCCACCACCTATCAGTGAATACGCGCCTTTTGAAGTAGCTTCCGCCACCGCAAGTGCTATATTTTTTGTGCCTTCCTGGAAATTAGTGAATTCAAAAACTCCCATTGGCCCGTTCCATAAAATGGTTTTGGAATCGATAATCACCTTTTTAAATTCTTCAACAGCCTTCGGACCAATATCCAGGCCCATATATCCCGTTGCAATGTTATTGCTTTCACTGATGCCGCGAGTGGCTTCATTACTGAATGCATCGGCAATTACAGAATCAGCCGGCAGTAAAATTCTTACCCCTTGCTGTTCCGACTTTTTCATTAGTTGAATGGCGTGGTCAATCCGGTCATCTTCACAGAGTGAATTACCAATATTTCCGCCCATGGCCTTGAAAAATGTATAGG
>JBGAWA010000126.1:0-9190 GCA_044227805.1 Chitinophagales bacterium
CCGGACAATACATCAGGATCTTTTGCACACCTGCTTCTTACCTGCCAGGCATATTCTGTTGCAGCGGCTAAACCAGTAATAACAACTGTATTGGTGTCTACCACTTTAACAGTTGTCCAGCTATCTGATTTCTTCACCTTGTATTGCACTTTATAGATAGAAGCATTGGTGACCGCTTTCCAGCTTAATTGTGCAGAATTGGCTGTAAAGTTAAAGGAGCTGAGGTTTAAGGGGACATCGCAGGTGCAGTTTTCATCGATGAGGCCATCACAATTGTCGTCTATAAAATTGAAACAGATGTCGTTTGCCAGCGGATGTATGGCGGCATCGGCATCATTGCAATCCGTTCCGTCAGCAATGTAACCTGGCGGTAATATGCAATCTGCGGTAAAAACGCTATTCCCCGGATCACCGTAACCGTCGTTATCTGCATCGACATAAACAGTCCATCCGTTGCAGACAAGCGGTTCCAGTTTTATCACCCAATAGTCATAAGCGCCCTGGCTGGCTTCAACCTTGTCGCCTGAAATTCCTGAATCGGAGTTTCCGGCGAGAATATATCCACCATCACTGCACGGTATGATCGAACGCATTAAATCAAAGCCACCACTCCCTCCAAGCGTCTTTTGCCATTCAATAATGCCGGTACTGTTAACTTTCACTACCCAGTAGTCATATCCACCGCGAGAGGCTTCTTTTTTATCACCGGAAATTCCTGACTGAGACTCACCACCAAGCATGTAGCCTCCATCATTTGTTGCTGCCGCATCATATATATAATCGTAATCACCGCCACCTATTGTTTTATCCCACTCAATAATGCCTTTGTTATTTAGTTTAACCAACCAATAATCGATGCCACCTTTGCTTTTCTCTGATTTGTCGTCAAGGTCTGAGGAGTTGGAAAAACCGCAAAGCAGGTAGCCGTTATCCGGCGCCTGGTTAATACTTGTCAGGCTTTCGGATTGATTGGCGCCAATGGTATTTTCCCACAAAATGTTACCGCTACTATCCAGTTTGACTACCCAGTAATCGCTGCCGCCAATCTTCCCCTCTGATTTATCACCGGAAGCGGGAGATATTGAATAGCCACCGAGGATGTAACCCTCGTCATTTGTATTTTCCATTGTATACATGAAGTCGCGCCTGCTTCCTCCGATAGTATTTTGCCATTCAATGTCACCCTTATTGTCTGTTTTTAAAACCCAGTAATCAGCCTTACCGTATACCGGTTCGGTCTTAACTCCTGAAATACCGGAGTAGGACGTTCCTCCAAGTACATATCCGCCATCAGGAGCGTTTGAGATGCTGCTCAGGTAGTCATCTTTTTTGCCACCATAGGATTGTTGCCATTCAATTTCAAAGAGGTTGTTTAATTTCAATAACCAGAAGTCAGCACCTCCGTAAGAAGCGGATGTTTTATCGCCGGCGATGCCTGAATAGGAATATCCTCCCAGCAGATATCCGCCATCTGGTGTTTGAATTAGGTCTTTGAGGTAGTCATCAAGTTCACCACCATATGTATGTTCCCAAAGTAATACACCGTTTTCGTCCAATAGTACCAGCCAATAGTCATATCTGCCCTGTCCTGCTTCACTTTTATCGGAGGAAGTACCGAAATAGGAAGAGCCGCCTATCAGGTACCTTCCATCTTCGGTTTGAATGACAGCAGAGAGGTTCTCATAGCTACTTCCGCCGATAGTGTTTTGCCATTGAATGGCAGGCGGATTGATTTGCGCAGATGAAGGCCGAGCATAGAGGCATAGCACCGTGATAGAGAGAAAGATTAATGTTTTCATGACATAAAATTATTTTAAGTGAATAAATAAATTCGTTAATACCAAATCGTCAATATGGAAATCACGTAAAAGTTCCGGCATTGTTGAATCCAATTTACAGGATGAATGCAATACGACCATGCATACGCTGCACATTGCCGGAATATTTTTTCCTTTTTAACCTGCCGAAATTACGTCTAATGAAAAAGTAAGAACATGATAAATATCAGTCAAATGATTAATTTGTCATGCTTCATTTTCCGATTGGCGGAACCTATGCAGAAGCCCTTAACCAGCTTCCTTAAAAAATGATTGATTTCCATAAGAACTGGAGCTATCATGTTAAAAATACTGTGGAATGCTTCATTTTTCCTGTGAATGCGCGAGCAGGAATACCATCGTTTGGTGAGGTGTGAAATAAAAATTAACGTATAAAAAAATTTAATAATTTAGGTGTCCGGAATTTCATTCCCAAGCTGAATGATAAATCCGGATCATTACTAATTCCATAATTTCATCCTATAAACCCTCAACACATGGCCAGGCAGATGATCACTTATTGCTTAGTTATCTGTTGCCTGTTATTTTCTTCAGTAACGGCCGGAGCGTATACAGTTACCCAGCTAAAGGCCACTTATAAGAACGGACAGGTTTTCATCACCTGGAAGAATCCATCCGCTTCATCACTGAAATACCGCGTGTACCAGGCAACGAAAGCTTTTACCAACAAGAAGCAGATCAAGAATACAGCCTATATTGGCTATGTGAAGGATAACAGCAGCAAGAACGGGCACAAATCTCTTTTCTATAATCAAAATATTTATTACACGATTGATCCGGTTGCCGGAGCATTGACTGCCTCAGATGGATTGTATGTAACTACCTGCACCACCACCAAGAAATATTTCTATGCGGTGATTGTTGAAAATACCCTCACCGGCATTGCCGACACACTGCTAACGGCCGGTGAGAATACTACCACAGTAGCTGTTAAGAACAAACTCGTCGCGCCACAGCCGGTATTGCAGCAATCGGTACCGGCTAATGGTGATGTTAGTTATGAATATGTCATCTGGGGCAACAATCTTGCAACCGCGCTGCTGCCGTCATTCAATAATTGCGGGTCCTATGGATACAATTTCACTTTCATCTCGCATGCCACGGGTACCGGCGGATTGATGGTGTATTACCGCGACAACGATCCCTTCACACCTTCCACGCCCTCCAATTGCACCAACTGCAACCTGCTATTGCTCGACGACTGGCTTCCCAACGGAGAAAATACTTATTGGTATGGCTTTCACGAAAACTACGATATCTACGGAACAGGCAATCCAGTGCAACATAGCGGTATCGTAAAGTCTTATACCCAATCAAGGGTAAAGTGGACGCTGGATTGGGTGATTGCCAATAAAAATATTGATGCGCACCGTGTATATGCCCATGGCACCTCGCACAATGGATTCGGGCCTTTGGTGAGCGGTGCGATGTATCCGCAACTATTCGCAGCGGTATGGGTAACGGTAGCTCCGCCTTTTGTACGTGCCTTTCCCGGAACGTGGCGTGAGCAACAATGGGGTGGCTATTATGATTCGCTGCTTACTGATGTGCCCGACCCAAACGATGGCTTACCGCTGATGATCTGGGATTTGTTTGATATGCGTGTGATGTACCGCATCAATAAATCGGTTGGCGTGCCCTATATGGGAGGAGTACATGGTAAAAATGATGGCACATTAGGCTGGGTGGAATATTATTACTGGTATGACTCCCTTGAAGTTGCCAACCAGGGCGGCGTTTGGTATTGGGATCAGCGTAATCACAACGGCAACAACAAAAATTTTACGGACTCCGAAGCCTTCATCAACTATGACAGGTTTTATTCAAATCGTTCTTACCCTGCTTTTTCATTCTGTTCCATCAATCAGAACTGGGGAAACGGTACTCCTTCCTCCGGCGCGCCGTACGGCGCATGGAACGGTTATCTTGATTGGGAAGATGCCTCTATAACTGATCAGCCTTCCTTTTACAGCATCCGGTGCAAGATCAGGTATATGTATGCAAGTGGTGTGTTGATGACGCAATATAATTCGTGCACTACCGATATTACTCTGCGCCGCCTGCAGCAGTTTCAGGCATTACCCGGGCAATTGATTGAATGGACAGTAAAGGATAATAACGGAAATATCCTGAACAGCGGCAGCATCACTTATGATGGTTCGCCGGTAACACTGCATAATATCACGATACTTCGTGAAGGTTCAACAATTACCCTGCAGGTGCAGCAACTCCTGAAAAATGAACAGATGGCTGCTGCTGTCAATACGGAGCCAGTAATATGGATTGAAAGATCCGGAGAACGGTACCTGGCGCACATAACTGTAAGCGCATCCACCGATGTAACCATTCAACTCTGCGACCCGTTTGGGCGTATCGAATGGCAAAAACCGCTTCGGCTTTTTGAAGGCACCACTTTGATACCGCTTGATGGCGCTGCCGGTGTGAAGCTGTTTAATATCTATGCTGGTGCATCCCACTGGAGTAACAAACTGATATTTGAATAAGTTATAAGCCAGAAATTTTTATTCTTAAAATCACCCTGCAATACAGGATGGAAATTGGTTGGGATTCACAATTGCCAATTGATCAGTAATCTCAGTCCGGCATAGGCAGGAGGGCAGAAATCAGGCATTGATTTTTCATGTTGGAGGAAATGTGTCACTGCATTTTTGTTGAAGGAAATGCAAAGCACCTTAGCGACATCCGGAGGCCGGTCCTGTTCCGGTCTTTGCTCGAACCTGGAAAGCAATGCCGCAGCAGTCATGCGAAGCCGGACAATGCCTACCAAATCGGGCTTGCGGGGAAATAGTTCGAGGTCTTCCACCAGGCCATAAAACTGAAATGAATCCGTATCCACTTCAAAGGGCGCAACCATCAGTTCATCAGCCATTTCTTCCAGTTGGTGTGCTACGATGTCGAATGATGCCTGCTGCGGATTACCTCCCTGTCCATAGATGCGTCCCGGGTAAACATTCGTGGTCTGACCACGAACCGTAAGCACCAACATATTGTCGTTCGTAATCGCGAAAGTGCAGATAGCAAGCGGCGGGCGCAAGGCTAATGCATCCAATCCTGATTGGCGCTCAAAGCCGGCATGGTTCAAGGCAGCAATGAAAGGATATGGAATATCACTCACTGTCAGCTGCACCAGCCCGCTGTTAATTTGTGCATTGCGCAAGGTGACTGCCGTACCCGGCCACATGACGGGTTTTTCATTTACATATAAGGAAGGCAGAGAATGAAGTGACCTATCCTTCCGGATGGTTGCCATGATGCCAGCATCATATAGTGCAGTTTGTTTTTCTTTCAATTGATGAGCCCAGTATTCCTCCATTGCTTCCATTGCTTTATCAGGAATTGCCATGGGCTCATGCATGATGATAATATTATCAGCCGGAACCGGTTGGCTGAAATCCAATAGAATACGGCTTGTTGCATCATTCTCCATTAATGAATTGGCTGATTATTAATTATCCGGAAATATAAACCCTGATTTTTCATTTGAAAAAATTCCGCCATGCCTCCACCGTGAACGGGTTACCCACCGAATATTCTTTTCAGCATAAAAAATTCACTGTTATCATGCGATTCTGTTTCCTGTATTAGAAGAAATGGGTGGACCATTGCCCTAAATTTTTTTCAAGAAAAAGGCATACAGCGACACATTGGATTTGACTTTCTGTAACAACGAGGCATAGGAAGTATGTATATATGCGATGGAAAACAATGATTTGTTCCTATTTTCAACCTCTCTGAATTTCAACCATCATCACCTTCATACGATCCAAATCCAGCCTATGAATATCCTTCTGCTCGGCAGCGGTGGCCGCGAGCATGCATTTGCTTATAAAATTGCCCAGAGTCCGCATTGCGATCAGTTATTTATTGCCCCGGGGAATCCCGGTACGGAGAAGCATGGTGAGAATATACCGGTTGCCGTAACGGATTTTCCGGCTATTGAAAAATTGGTGATGGAAAGGAATATAAGTATGATTATAGTTGGGCCGGGAGGAACTAATTGGTAAATGGCATCTATGATTTTTTTGAAGCAAGTCAAAGAGTAGGAAATATTCCGGTGATCGGGCCAAGTCGTGATGGTGCACAGCTGGAAGGCAGCAAGGATTTTTCCAAAGCATTCATGAACAGGCACAACATCCCGACAGCAGGTTATGCCACATTTACACTCGAAACCATCCATGATGCTTATGTCTTACTGCAGCAACATGCAACACCGGTGGTCTTGAAAGCGGATGGATTAGCAGCTGGAAAAGGAGTCGTGATTTGTAGCACAAGAGAGGAAGCAAAAATGGAATTGGAAGAGATGCTCAAAGGTAAGTTTGGTGCCGCAGGCAATCAAGTGGTGATCGAAGAATTTTTAGAAGGAGTGGAGATGAGTGTGTTTGTCATTACAGATGGTAAAAGTTATAAACTGTTGCCTACTGCGAAAGACTATAAGCGAGTAGGGGAAGGTGATACCGGCCTGAATACTGGTGGAATGGGCGCCGTTTCACCGGTGCCATTTGCCGATGAACGGTTGATGAAGAAAATTGAAGCACTAATCATTCAGCCAACGATCAGCGGATTACAAAAGGAACAAATCATCTACAAGGGCTTTATTTACTTCGGGCTGATGATCGTGCAGGGTGAACCCAAGGTGATTGAATATAACTGCCGCATGGGTGATCCGGAAACCGAAGCGGTTATCCCCCGTTTGAAGAGCGACCTCGTAGAGCTCTTCTTAGGTGTGGCCCATGAAAATTTGGAAGAGAAAACTATTGATGTGTTGCCTTACGCAGCCGCCACCGTTGTGCTGACGTCAGGCGGATATCCGCAGGAATATGAAAAAGGTAAGCTGATTGAAAACCTGGGGCAAACAACGGAATGTCTCGTCTTCCACGCAGGAACCCGAAAACGTGCAAACGGTGACATTGAATCAAATGGTGGCCGCGTGATGGCAGTAACAGCTTTCGCCAGAAGACTGCCGGATGCTGTGAAGATCGCCAACCGCAATGCAACCATCATAACATTTGACGGAAAGTATTTCAGGAAGGATATCGGTAAGGATGTTATGTAGTTACAGGGGCTCCGGTTTCCTGTTGATGAATACATTCAGCCAGCGGTTCACCTTATTCAACACGCTGAAAATTCATTCCGGCGAGTAAATATTGTTGCATTGCCTGCAATGAATAAATTTTGCATCGTTTGCGACACCTTGCTATGGTTCTGTTAGAGAAGTGCCAGCAATTGGAATCATGCTGAAATGCATCCTTTCATTTTAAGGTACTTTGTGCGGATGAGCATCATGACAAGGTTGTTTGCTGACGAGGGAATAGGATGGCAGTTGAAAGGTAACAGGGTTATAAACAGACTTATTCATTTTCGAATATTTGCAACAAATAGCAGGCAGGATAATATTGAAGAGAAGAATGAGCAGCTATTCACCCGTTCCAAACTATGCCGTAGTTGAAATTTAGTTAATTTGAAACCGCTTGACCCGTTTTCACTATATTGTATTTAACTGCTTGTTGTTGCTAAGTGTCGCATGTTCCGTCAACGGACAGGCTACCATTTGGCGGCAATATGAACCAGGATCATCTTATCAGCCTGTTACCATCAATAGGGTTACACAGGATCCATACGGTAGAATGTGGCTGGGCACCACGAAAGGGCTTTTCAGTTTTGACGGCGCTGATTTTAACTCCATCGCCTTTCGCGACAGCGCTTCTCAAAATATTACCGCTGTTTTCTGCGACAGCCAGTTTGTATATATGGGATTTGAAGACGGCAGGCTCATGCACCGGTCCATCAGATTATGGAACAAGGAGTTTTCGACTGATGAGTCCTTTCCTTCCCCCATCACCGGTATCCACGGAGATGCACCGGGTATTATCTGGATTGCAACTTATGGCAGCGGATTGTATATCAGGCAAGGCAACAAACTACACCACGTTACCACTGACGAAGGATTGCCGGATAACCAGATTTACACAATGATCTCTTCGCAAGAGGGCACGATATGGCTGGGAACAGACGGTGGCCTTACCCGCTGCACTTTGTCAGACGGTAAGCCGGTGCTTACCAACTATAGCATTAAAGAGGGTCTGCAGGATGAGATTGTCCGCTCGCTTGCTATAGATGAATTTAATAATATCTGGGTTGGCACACAGGATCATGGAGTTTGTGTCTTCAATACATCCACCAGCAAGTTTGTCATTCCTTCTTTCAGCCGCAACTGGAACAACGGTCCTGTTACTGCTTTGGCCATCAAGGATCATAACCGCCTGCTGATCGGTACCATGGGAAGGGGCCTGGTAAGTATCTCGCTGCACGACAGCTATCATCCTATTTTTTATAACCAGGAAACAGGTTACGATAATATCAAAACGACCGACATTACGATAGACAGTGAAGGTAATTTCTGGGTAGTATCACCTACAAGAGGCCTTGATCAGTTTCCTGCGCTTTTTGAATGGGTTACGCCTGCAAACATTGACTTGAAGAAACCGGTGCAGGCTGTTTTTTACGACAGCAGTACAGCACTATGGTATGCCACCATGGATGGTTTGTTCAGGACACAGTATGACTCAACAGGCACCAGCATCACTGAAAAAGTCAAGCTCACCGGCAAACCCGTACAGCCTGTCATCACCTCTATCTATGAAGATTATCACCATCAGATTTGGGTGGGTACTTTTGACGAAGGTGTTTTTTTTCGCCCGGCAGGCAAACACGAATTTTTGAAGTTGATGCAACGGGATGGACTCGCCAACGATAATGTATTATCCATCAGCGGTGATATTGTGAATGTGTGGATTGCTACGCTGGGAGGCATCACACGCTGCAATATTCAAATGGATATTGAAAACAAAAGCGACCTGATTCTGCAAAACTTCACCAGCGAAAACGGCTTGCACAGCAACTACCTTTACCAGTCCTTCATAGATTCAAAAGGCCGCGTCTGGTTTGGAACCGATGGTAATGGACTGATTGTATTTGACAATGGCAATTTTAAATCGTTTGAAAAGGCCGGCAACGTTCCCATTAATACGGTCTATTCTATCACGGAAGATCCATACGGAAATATCTGGTTCAGCACTCCTTCTTCCGGCTTATTCAGGTTCAATGGCAGCACATTTACCAATTTCGGACTAAAATCAGGACTTAGTGATTTAGCCATCACCGGCATTACTACCGATGCCAATGGCGATATTGTAGTAATAGAAAACGATGCGGTGGACATCCTGGAACACAAGGCCAGCCAGGTAAGGAGGTATCGCAACCGGCAGGTATTTGAAAACATCTCGCCCAACCTGAATGCCTTTTGCCGTGATCAGTTTGGCAATATCTGGATT
>JBGAWA010000127.1:0-8567 GCA_044227805.1 Chitinophagales bacterium
AACCAATAACATGGCAGCAACGCTCGATAACGATATACGATCAAGAATTTCAACTGATGATAGGCGCTTTACCTGGGCAGGTTTTTCAGGTGGCGCCAAGGTGGCACTTTCTTACGCTTATCATCAACAGAAGGTGAGCAGGATTGATTGATAGTAGGCAAGGCTGCAAGAATTAACAGGTTTCGAAAATTTAAAAATTGAGGAGGCCGGTCGCATGTTTCGATTGCTGATCACTTTAACTGTGTTCGCTGTTGCTTCATCATGTTCTTCAAAACAGGTGAAACAACCTGCCTCAACCACCCACAATGCAGCTGCTGCCGCAGCCATTCCGATAGAAACTTTCCCCGTCGATACCGTTATGCGAAGGATAGCCTGCAAAAATGACTCTACACAGTCCTTTGCGCTCTACCTTCCTCCATCCTATTCCTCCAGTTCCCGATTCCCTGTTATCTGTTTTTTTGATCCGCATGGAGATGGCTCCTTGCCGGTTTCAAAATACCACCTGCTTGCCAGGCAATTCGGATACATACTGATGGGATCTAACAATGCCAGGAACGGATTATCGCTCATGCAAACCAATAACATGGCAGCAACGCTCGATAACGATATACGATCAAGAATTTCAACTGATGATAGGCGCTTTACCTGGGCAGGTTTTTCAGGTGGCGCCAAGGTGGCACTTTCTTACGCTTATCATCAACAGAAGGTGAGCACAAGTAGCCATGCTTGGATTTGCGGGCGTGAATGACATGAACTACACTGATTTGATCACCTTCGATCAGTCACTTTCAGCAGGCAACCTATCCCATTTTTTAATTGAATGGAATGGCAAACATGAGTGGCCGGACACGGCCGCCTTTCGTGATGCATACTATTGGACATACTTTCAAGGAATACGAAATCATCTTCAGCAAGCGGATGCATCGCTGATACAGCAGTTCCTGAACAATACAGAAAAAGAAATCGCTAAAACCAAAGATCCGTTAGTGGCAGCTATGCAATTAAACAAAGCAATAGCTTTTCTGAATGGTGTCACATCCATTGAAAACTACAAATTACAACTGGACGCATTAACTAAGGATAGCAGATACCAGGAGGCCATGCAAAAAAAGTGGGAAGAGGTTAAGCTGGAATCAACTCTTAAACAGGAATATTATGCGGCTCTTCAGGACAGAGATCTTGCATGGTGGAAAATAGAAACAGCGAAGATGAATGCTGTTACCGATCAGGGCTCAACAGCCATGCATCACCGGCTGCTTGGCTTTATTTCGCTTGCCTGCTATTCCCTTTCAGGCAGTTACATTGCACAGAACCAATGGGCACCTGCTGAAAAAACATTAGCGGTTTATAAGCTGGCAGATCCTAAAAATGCAGAACAGCCTTTTCTCGAAGCCTGCTATTTTGCAAAACTGGGTCAAAACAAGAATGCCATCAAGGCATTAAAACGTTGCGTGGAGCTGGGTTTGAAAGATCCCGGCAAAATACAACACGAACCTGCCTTGCATTCATTACAACAGGAGCCGGAGTTTATTATCCTGCTGGCAAAACTACAGCAGCAATCATCTGCTGTGGATAGGTGAAGATGCACGATTCCATCATGCAGCTAAAAAACACCCTTTAAGTCAGAAAAAAAACTCATTTTTGAGTAATACATAATCAACTGGCTCATGAAAACAACAATCAATTACACCATAAAACTGCTTGCTGCTGCTGCCTGTTTCTACTGCCTCACTTTTTCGTTGCAAGCACAGGATACCAATACACGCAAGAATTGTTTTGATGATTACAATTATATGTTCACCACACGGGGAACGAATCCTGTACCGGATGGGATGCAAAAAGTCACTGTATCACTCGTGGATGAAAAAGGAAAAGCGGTGTGCAAGGTTGGGCAGATATTGGTGAAGAATAATACGGTGGTTCCACCGCTCTATATTCCACGCGATGATGGCTCCATGACGGAAACCAAAGGAACCTTCGACCGCAGTTTTTATCGCGAAACGGATGGCAAGATTTCCTTCGCCATTAAAGATGCCATGTCGCCCGTCTTCATGCTGGAAGGAAATCGCAAGGCACGGTTGTATTTCATCGATTACCTGAAACCCGAACCCGGGCAAATGATTGATGCTCCGGTTATGAATTCTCACATCACGATTGATACCATTATCAAAAAAGAAGATTTGACCATCATTAGCAACAATGCCAAAAGTATTGAGTTTGAAACCGGCAAAGACAAACTAACGCAAACTTCCTACGCAAAACTTGATGAAATTGCTGGAGTGATGAAACAATACCCTGACAGCAAATGGATGATCAATGGCTATACTGACAATACCGGCAATGCAAAGAGCAATGATGAGCTCTCATCAAAACGTGCCATCAGCGTTCAACGTTATTTTATCAGCAAAGGCATTGCACCCGACCACCTGTTTTCCGATGGCTATGGCTCCGACAATCCCATCGCTGATAACAACACCCCGGAAGGAAGGAAATTGAATCGCAGGGTAGAAATCATACTGGTAAAATAGTCACCGCTATCTGTTTCATTCCCTGCTGAAAACCGATGCTGTCGAGCAAGAGCGATGGCATCGGTTTTTTTATGCAGACAATTGCTTTGACGCCGTAAAAAACTGAACCCTTTTGCTGCGGTTAAAAAATATAGCACCCATACAGCAAAAAGTGCAACGGGGCCATCCTGATTTTTTCAACCCACATTTTGCAGTTCAAAGCGGCAACGGGTTTAACCCCGACGTAGAACTGCTTAGGGTTTGTGAAACATTTTCTTTTCTCGACAAATTGAGCAAACCCTTAGCAGTTCTAAGTCGCGGCGAAGCGGGATTTTTCCACTGAAAAATCCGGGTTCAAATCACACCGTGTAATATTTTCCATTAAAGCTTACTTTCATCATGCCAATAACATTTTTATGAAAGCAATTTACTTACTCATCATCAACTTGCTGATCTGTTCCACTAACAGTTATAGCCAGGCAAAAAATCTCTCCTCCAATAAAAAGGCAGTGCTTGCCTCCGTTGCAGCTCATCAGCAAGATCTGACTGACCTCAGTGATAAAATATGGGGATACGCTGAAATCGCCTATCACGAAAGCCAATCATCCGAAGTGCTCGCAGACTATGCCTCGTCACAGGGATTTATCGTACAACGGGGCGTAGCAGGCATTCCAACAGCATTTACAGCATCATTCGGTTCCGGAAAACCCATAATCGGCATCATGGGCGAGTTTGATGCCTTGCCCGGTCTCTCACAAAAAGCGCAGCCCACCAAAGAAGCACTGTCAGCCGGTGCAGCAGGGCATGGCTGCGGTCATAATATGTTCGGTCCCGGAAGTTTAGGGGCAGCCATCGCAATCAAAGAATTGATGGAAGCAGGAAAACTGAAGGGAACCATTCGTTTTTATGGTACGCCTGCCGAAGAAGATGGCGCCGGCAAAGTTTATATGGCGCGCGCGGGATTATTCAACGATCTTGACATTTGCCTTGACTGGCATCCTGATTATGAAAACAAGGCCAACATGCAAAGCTCGCAGGCCGTTACCGACTACTTGGTTGAGTTTACCGGCAAAAGTTCACACGCAGCGGCTGATCCCTGGAATGGAAGAAGTGCACTGGATGCTGCAGAACTTTTTACCACTGGTGTAAATTTCTACCGCGAACACATGAAACCAAGCGCAAGGATTCATTATGTATACAAGGAAGCCGGCAATGTACCGAATGTTATTCCCGATAAGGCTTCTGTCTGGATATGGATGCGTGATTCCAAAAGAAGCGGTGTTGCTGTGCTGGAAGAGCGTATCCGTGCCATAGCCGAAGGTGCAGCCCTGATGGCAGGTGTGCAATACAATGTCAAACTCAACAGCGGATTGTATGAATTGCTGGTCAATGAAACCGGTGCCAGGGCTTTGCAAAAAAATATGGAGCTGGTTGGTCCTATCACCTATACTGATCAGGAAACAGCATTTGCGAAAAAAATTCAGGAGGAATATGGCTTGCCGGCAAAAGGGATGAAAGGTGACATTAAACCGCTGGAACAAACCCGACCTGATCCTGACGGAGGATCAACAGATGTTGGCGACATCAGCTGGATTGTTCCCGAAATAACACTGCTTGCAGTTACAGCGCCATTTGAATCTCCATGGCATTCATGGGTGGTAGTGGCTTGTGGAGGAATGTCTATAGGGCATAAAGGGCTCCTATTCGCCTCTAAATCACTCGCACTGACGATGGTTGACTTATTCGAAAACGAAACTTTACGCAATGAAATAAAAGCGGAGTTTCTGAAAAAGAAAGGTGATGAAGTGTGGAAGCCTCTCCTCCCGGATGGCCCGCCTCCCGTTGGCAACTGAGTGTTGGAAAAGCCGGATGAGCAGGTAAAAACAATCTGGTAATTGAAAAAGGTAATGCATGGCAGATTTCCGGTAACATCCCTTTGAACTCACGGTTTCAGCACATGCGCTGTCCGCATCAGTTCAAACTTCAACAACAGCCTGATGATTACAACAAAATCACTTTTCCTAATCATTGCCCTCCACGCTTTCATTTCCGCCTACGCACAACGTATTCCCGTCTTAAGCCAAATTGATCTTCCACATAATTATTATTACCGTGAACTATATCTACCACAACTAACGAGCGGCCCTTCGTCGGTGGCATGGTCACCCGATGGTAAGTCATTGGCATATTCCATGAATGGCAGCCTGTGGCAACAAAATATCTCTAGTGAAACGGCAGAACAGCTGACAGATGGAGAAGGTTATGATTATCAGCCCGACTTTTCACCAAATGGAAAGCAACTCATTTTTGTGCGGTACAATGGAATCTCCATGGAACTGTATCTGTTTGACTTGACCGACAAGACAACCTTCCGGTTAACGGAAAACAATGCCGTCAACGTGGAGCCCCGCTGGTCGCCCGACGGAAAGCAGATAGCTTTTGTTTCCACTGTGGGAACCGGTCATTTTCTGTTATACACCGCAACCCTTTTAGGAAATCAACTGGGGCCTCTTCATTGCCTTACTCCGGATAGAAAAAGCGATGTAAAAAGATATTATTACAGCGCTCATGATCATGCCATCAACCCTGTATGGTCGAAAGATGGTAATGGAATCTATTTTATTTCAAACCGGGAAATTACTCATGGTACCGGCGACCTGGTGTACAGGCAGCTTTTGGATGATCAGGTTACCAAAGTCATACTGCATGAAGAAACATCCTGGCGTACACGACCGGACATTTCACCCGACGGATCACGGATAGTTTACAGCAGCTACCTCGGCCGCAACTGGCATCAGCTATGGATGATTCCGGCTGCTGGTGGTTATCCCATGCAACTTACCTATGGAGATTTCGACAACTCTTCTCCGCGATGGTCGCCTGATGGAAAGATGATTGCTTTCATTTCCAATCGCACCGGCAATACTTCGCTCTGGCTGCTTAATGTTTATGATGGCCATCAGCAAATGCTCAGGCCTGTCCACCTTCAATACCTGCAACCGCATACTAAGTTATGGCTGAAAGTGCTGGATGCAAATGGGTATGAAGTGGCCGCCAGAATCAGTATCACCGACAGCCATGGGAAATTCCACGCGCCAAAATCGTCATGGATACAGGCTGATGATGCAAGATTTCCAGCCTCACAAAAATTCGAATCACATTATTTTCATTATGAAGGCATGATGACGGTGGATGTACCGGAAGATTCACTGTTCATCACCATCTCGCACGGACCAATTTATGAGATAGAAAAAATCCGGATTGCCAAAGAAACATTGAAAGACACCATTATCATCCGACTAAAAAAACTTTTGTTTCCCGTTGATGTAGGAGAGTGGTGGAGCGGTGACGTGCATGTTCACATGAACTATGGCGGCCACTATAAAAATACACCGTTCAATCTACTGCAGCAGGCAAAGGCGGAAGATTTGCAGGTCGTGTATAACCTTATCGTAAACAAAGAACAACGATTACCGGATATCGATTATTTCTCCATAGCACCCGATGCGGTATCCAATAATGATGCATTGCTGCTTCATGGCCAGGAATTTCATACGAGCTACTGGGGACACCTCGGTTTGCTTCACCTCGGTGATCACCTGATCCTACCCGATTATTCAGGTTACCCGCAAACGGCCGTTGCAAGCCTCTTTCCCGACAAAACATTTCTTGCAAACCTTGCACAGCAGCAACATTTATTGCAAACCTTGCACAGCAGCAGCAGGCGCTCATTGGCTACGTGCATCCATTTGAACAATCAGAAATTTTTCCGGAACAAGCCGTAACACTCACCAATGAGTTACCGGTTGATGCAGCATTGCGAAATGTAAATTACTATGAGTTGCTTGGCTTCTCCGATCATAAAGCATCAGAAGCTGTATGGTATCAATTATTGAATTGTGGCATCCGTATTCCGGCTGCGGCAGGAACGGATGCCATGGCGAATTACGCAAGTTTAAGAGGACCGGTTGGGCTGAACCGTGTGTATGTGAATGCAAAAGGCCCTGTCAATCAAAAAGTATTTGAGCAGCATCTGCTCTCCGGAAAAAGTTTTGTTACCAATGCGCCCATCATCTATTTTTCTGCTGAAGATCTTTTACCAGGCGACAGCATGGTGTTGGAGACAAAGAGCTGGAACATTTCTTTTACCGGATTTATTCGCAGCGCTGTTCCGGTAGATGTGGCGGAAGTGATCTGGAACGGTGAAGTGGTAGAGCGTTTTCATCTTACAGGATCAAAAACCACACTTGATTTGAATGGCACGTTGAAGGTGAAAGGGCCCGGCTGGATTTTACTTCGTGCCGGCAGCACAGCATCACATCCGGATTTGCCAGACATTTATCCATATGCCAGCACCAATCCCATTTATATTACCGTACCCGGAAAACAACTGATGTCAAAATCATCGGGTGAATACTTTTTGAAATGGCTTGATCGCCTGCAAAATTTAACGAACCAAAACAATTCCTTTCGCAGCGAGGCCGAAAGACAAACGGTACTACAGCATATCAGCGAAGCGCAAAAATATTACGATAACTGCGTGAAGCATTATACCATACCGTAAAACCTGCAAGTGGAGTTAATAACAATTATGCTGAAAGAGAAAAGGAAAGATAAAGCGCATCACCATCCACCACCCAAACTCCGGTATAAACTCACCGTTGCATTCAACTTACTTTGCAGCAAAAACGATTCGTTTAATTCAGCGCTGAACAGGTTGTCTTGTTGAATGATCACTTCCGTATAATCCGTATATCCGAAATTGTAGCGTGCTTCGGATAGTATGAGTGCTTTTCTTGCCGCTTCCACCTGCCGGTGTGTGATATCATACTGGCGAGTGTAGCTCTCATAACTCTTCAATGAATTATCTACATCGGAGAATGCTTCCAGCACGGCTTCTTCATACTGATAGGCAGATTGTTGCAACCGGAATTCTTCCGCTTTGCTGGCATGTTTCAACTGTCCGAAATTAAACAGCGGGCCAAAAAGACCTGCGCCACCAGATGCTGCAAAACCGCCGGCTGTTAAAAACGTATTCAACTCCGGACTGGCGAAGCCAAGCAATCCGGTTAAACTCAATACCGGTAAGCGGTTAGCCTTTGCTACACCGACCCTGTCAAACTGCGCCTGCATCTGCAGACTGGCGGACCGTATATCCGGGCGGCGCTCCAGCAAAGCGGCCGGTATGCCGGAGGGAATCACAGGAACGAAAACCTGGTCAATGTTAGATTGTCCGCGTATTACCGTTCCCGGGTTCATACCCATCAGTACGCGTAATGCATTTTCTATCTGCGTAATCTGTCTTTCGAATTCAGGTATAGCACCTTCTGCAACATATTCCTGCTGCTCAGCCTGCAGTTTGTCCAGTTCGGAAACATAGCCTGTATCAAAACGCGCAGTGATAATGACCGTGTTTTCATGGCGGGAGATCAGCGTGCGTTTGGCAATCTCCAGCCGGTTGTCCAGGTCACGCAGGATAAAATAATTACTTGCCACTTCCGCGATCAGGCTAACCTGTAATGCATTCCTGTTTTCTATCTCAGCCAGAAAATCACTTTGCGCAGCGCGCTTCGCGTGCCGGAGTCTTCCCCATATATCAATTTCCCAGTTCAGCGTACCGAAGGCAGAAAACGATCCGCCTTCCAGCTGCCCGCGCAATTGTGCATCGGTGCCAGCCGTTCCATAGGCTGCTCCGGCTGAATAGCCGATGGATGGATAGAGGTTGGCTTTTACTACGCCGGCAATTTCTCTTGATTCTTCCACACGGGCAGCGGCTATCAGAAGATTGCGGTTACTGTCAATTGCGGTTTTTATGAACCTCTGTAAAACGGTATCCTGGTAGATAGCTGCCCAGGTGAGGTTGGTGATGGAATCGTTCGAAGCCTGGTTTGGATAAATAGAATCCGTTTTAACTTCAGGCTGTGTGAACTTTCCGCCTACCATGCAACCGTTGAGCAGCAGGGAGATGGCCAACAGCGAAGGGAATATTTTAGAAAAGAAATTTTCCATCCATATAATGTCTTGCTTTATCATCCTTGAAGGCTGAAAAAAGTCTCCGTC
>JBGAWA010000128.1:0-8545 GCA_044227805.1 Chitinophagales bacterium
TTCCTGATATGTTGTATCAGGTGCTGATGTCCCTGGTGAACGCCGTCAAACGTGCCAACAGTGATCACCGCATGGCGGAAGGCCGGCAGCGCGGAAATATCTTTATGAACTTTCATCGTTTGCATTAATCATTGAATGACTGGTCGCGAATCGTGCAACAGATGGTTGATAGCGCCGCACCTCTTGCAGCAACCGCTTAAACCTGGATTTACAATCGCAATTTCCTTTTATAGTTCCTTTTCTTCTTTTCCCTTTGCCTCCATAGCATGTACCCATTTTGTGAAATCTTCCATTTGCCAGGCATCTTTCAGGTGATAGTCGCCGATCCTTGTTCTGCAAAGGGCGGAAAGATAAGCGCCATTGTTCAGCGCTTTTCCAAAATCATTTACCAGCGAACGAACATAAAAACCTTTACCGCACACGATTCTGAAATGTACAGCCGGCATTTCAATACCGGTAATTTCAAACTCATACAACATGACCTTCCTTTTCTCAATTTCAAATGCATGGCCCGATCGTGCTTTCTTATAAGCTCTTCTTCCATCCACATAGATAGCGGAAAAATTAGGCGGGGCTTGCAGTATTTCGCCGGTAAAGAAGCGTACAGAAGCAAAAATCATTTCCTCCGTGATGCCGGTTGTATCAAAGCGCTTGTCAATTTCCTTCTCGGTGTCGTAACTCGGCGTAGTAGCACCCAGTATCATCGTGCCGGTGTATTCTTTTTGTGTATCCTGAAATTGCGGAATGCGCTTGGTAAAACTGCCTGTACACAGAATAAGCAGTCCTGTTGCATTTGGATCCAGGGTACCGGCATGACCGGTTTTCGCTTTGGTCCACCGCTTCACTTTATTTACTACATCAAACGATGACCAGCCAAATGGTTTGTCGAATAATAAAACGTAACCGTTCCTGATTTCTTCCAGCGTCATAACATCTGCAGGTTGACTCCCATGGCAATGAGCACGAGCAGGATAGTGCCTACAATGATACGGTAGTAACCAAAGACCTTGAATCCATGCCGTGTCAGAAATCCGACAAAAGCTTTGATCGCTATCATCGCCACGAAGAAAGCAACTACGAAACCCGTTACCAGCGGAACCAGGTTGCTTGCCGTGATGGATTCATAATATTCAAATAAGTCAAGCAATGAAGCAGCTGCCATGGTTGGCACAGCCAGGAAAAATGAAAACTCTGCAGCCTGCCTTCTGCTCAGTCGCTGACTCATGCCACCGATGATGGTAGCCGCCGAACGCGAGACACCGGGAATCATGCTGATGACCTGAAACACTCCAATTTTGAATGCCATCGGATAGGTGACCGGTTTTTCTTCCGTATCGTCGTATGATTTAAAGATCCTGTCGATGAAAAGCAAGAGGATGCCGCCTGCCAGCATAGAAATAGCCACCACGGTAACGCTGCCTAGTAATTGTTTGATGTAATCATGAAACAATAATCCGATCACCGCTGAGGGAATAAAAGCAACCAGTAATTTAAGGTAAAATTCAAACCACTGCCACATTGATTTATTGCCGGGCATAAATTTCTTCCAGTAGAGCATCACAACGGAAAGTATGGCGCCGAACTGAATCACCACTTCAAACATTTTCACAAAGTCATCATTATTGATACCCATGAGGGTGGAGGCGATGATCATATGGCCGGTGGAGGAAACAGGCAGAAACTCAGTAAGGCCTTCAACAATTGCGAGGATGATGGATTGGAGGATAGTCATTTTCTGTAAAAATTGTCTTTTAAGGAGCCAGTAGCCGCTTTCAGTAAAATTAAGTTCAGGCGCTGAATATTGCCCCGGATACTGTTGGCGGGCGCAAAGATAGGATGGAAGTTGGCAGTACAAAGTGTGACCACTTCACACATGGCTTCCTGTTGATGGCGGTAATGTGAAACTTATGAACTCCCTGAGATACCTATCAGGATTGATCATTGGTTGCTTCTTTCTACAGAATATGATGAGAAATCCTGATCTGCTGTTTGGTAGTGCTGACAGGGTGCTGTTTTTGAAAATATAATGTGAGGATAAGAAATCAGAACTCACCGATATGATAAAAGAGATAGGCTGCAATGATTAAAATGGCAAAATATACGAAGCCGCTAAATCATCCATCAAAGTGCGCCTAATCCACCTTCCTGAAAACCAACTGAACACTGTCATCCTTTAGCATCGTAAGCTGGTTTGCTGCAATGTTCCATGTATTGACATTGGTAAGGGCATCTACAAATGCAGCTTCCATGGTTGCATTATTACAAGCCATTCTCGTCATCTTTTGAATGATGACTTGGATGGTTTGATCGTCTGCGATAATCGTTCCGCTGATGTTATTGCAGCCGGTGGTGCCTGTAAAGTTCAGCTGACTATTTACTTCCAGCCGCGGCAAGTCGATGCGATAGTCTTTTTGTTCAGCCTTCTTTCCCTGTATGGATTCCAGCACCCAGATATCAATCAGCCTTTGTTTCATGTCTCCGATCTGTATTGCTCTCGACATATTGTGTGTGGCCTTATCAGGATTAGAGAATGTCAGCACATCACCATTGAGCTTGTATTGCGTTGTGCTTTGGAGGGCCTGCAGGAAAGTAGATTCCTGGTGCATATCAGGACAGGCCATCATCGTGATGGCGCTGGTTTCAAAGCGGATGGCTCCTCTCTCCAATGATATTATTTTTCCTGTCATACGATTGCAGCCCGTAAAACCTGCATAACTGAAACTGTCGAGGTTGATTTCTATATAAGGGAGATGCTGCTGGCTGCTGTCATCTTGCCCGTTTGATGGAGGAAGATGAAGGTACCATCTTCCTTCCAGATTAAAGTCCGGCACTTCATTACCGCAACCTTCGAAGTGCCGGTATTCCGAATCACCTGCATATTTGATATCAACGGTCACTTTATAATGAGCGGGTACGCCACTCATGTTATCGATACAAGTCATCTGCTGTGTCTGCATTTTGAGATCGCCGGATGTTGTTTGAGAATGATAAAGCGTGACGATGGCATCGGCAGCTTTCACGCCTTTCGCATAGGGCACCTCCAACGTGAGGCCTTCCAGTGTCGTGAAGGAAATGTTGTCGTTCTTCCTGATATCAAGCGACCAGGATGGTTCGTTTCCGGTTGCGTAGAAGGTGATGCCCTGGCTGAATTTTTTGCGGTCGATGGAGACGGTTCTGATGCCAGCTTCCTCACCGGTGATATTTTTTTTGGAACGTGTTACTTTTTTGAGCAGATAGTACGCTGCCAGCTCTCCGGTAATTTCATTTCCGTTCCTATCCAGCATTTGCAGAGAAGAAGACTGTACATTAAAAATGCCGGTGGTGAATTTGCTTCCGTTCAGCCTGAGGATAGAATGATCCTGAATGTAAAATGTTCCGCTACCTGTCATAACAGAATCTGAACGTTCCATATAAAAGGAAGATTCTTCAAAGGTACTGTCAGGCTTCAGGCTGATCCTGTAATTGATCCCCGGACAATCGGCACAAGGCAACGTTCCCTTGTATAGGCCATAAAGCCCTTGCAAGGCGGTGTTGTCTTGCGCATGGAGCGGGAAGAAGAGGGCGTAAGAAGTAAGGAATAGCAAAACGGACTTCCTGAAGTCAATATACATCCGGCAGAATTAAGAACAGGCCGAAGGTAAAAAATTAATGAAGAGGTGAACGCTTTCGCAGTCAGGCTGGTGATATACATACCATCATAGTGGTTGCGGAAGCATTATCCGATTACTATCTTCAGCCGTTTACAGCCGATACATATCAATTGAAAAATCCGCGTTAAATTAGCCTGCTCACCATGGAAACGGAAGTTATTACTATTGAAAAAGCAGCCGGGCCCGTCACCACCGGTGCTGCACATGTTATACTCTTTAATGACGACTACCATACTTTTGATGAGGTGATTTTTCAACTTATACTTGCCATCAATTGTTCGTATAAGACCGGAGAGCAAATGGCGATGACTGTTCATACCAAAGGAAAATGCAGGGTGTTTGATGGTGAGATGGAAGAATGCCTGCGCGTAAGCGCCATATTGGAGGACATTGATCTTACAACGGAGATCGGATTTGAATAGCACCCATCATAACCCATCCGCTTTGCTGATCAGCATTGCTATTTATCTCCGGAATACAAAATCCTGAATCGTATTGACGTGTTGTATTGAATAGATATGTGCTGTGCAGTATCGCTTCGCTGCAGGGTTTTCATCGCTGATTTTTCAATACAAACGAGGTAGCAGTGTTCATGCTTTGTTCATGGCTTTTCAAAAGTATCCTGTTTCACATTCAGTAAGGTTAGCAGTGTCAGGCTGTACACCGTTTTTGTTTTGCACTGCAAAATGTGGGGCCAAATTTTATATATTTACGATCAATACCTCCTGCTAATAAAATCTCCTGCATGTGTAACAACCGTTTTGATCCTGTAAGATGTATCATGCCGCCGTATATCATGCGCAAGATGCACCAGACTGCCACCAATACTACCGAAACAGAGCGGCTCACAGAGTTGTTTCACACCAACCGTATTAAAGCTGACCGTGAGTTTATCGCCACACTGCCGGCACATCAGCAAAGAATACTGGCCGGCGCCGCACCAATTAAAGTGGAACATCATTCAACGCATGCGAAAAAAAAGCCGCGGCCCGTGATCAACATCTACGATTGCAGGCATGGTTATGATTTACCGGGCAAACTTGTTCAACGGCCTAAGAACGGTGATTACGAAGATATTGATGCCAGGAAGGTGCATGATGGTATTTATCAATGCTGGAAATTCTACTATGAGTTGTTCAAGCGTGATTCGATTGATGCGCATGGCATGCATTTTAAAAATACGATCCATTATGGAAAGCGGTACGGCAATGCAATGTGGGATGGTAAGCAGATGATCTTCGGCGATGGGGATGGAAAAACATTTAAGAGTTTCACCTCTGACCTGGATATTATCGGCCATGAAATTACCCATGCGCTGGTGCAGTTTACCTCCAATTTCGCTTATGAGTTTCAGCCCGGAGCACTTAATGAATCATATGCTGATGTATTTGGTATGCTGATTAAACAGCGTGCCATGAACCTGACGGTGAAAGAATCGGACTGGCTGATAGGTGGTCAGACTATGCTGGGTAGGAAGTATGCATTACGCAGCATGAAAGCACCCGGCACGGCCTACATTGGCCATCCTTTCTGGGGGGATGACCCGCAGCCTGCCACGATGAAAGATTATATGAAACTGGAATATACGGATGCGGATGACTGGGGTGGCGTCCATTGGAATTCTGGTATTCCCAACTATGTATTTTATGTGACAGCTATGAATATCGGCGGCTATGCCTGGAAGAAGGCCGGCAAAATATGGTATGAAGCGCTGACTAAAGAGCTCCGTTATAACTCAACTTTTGAAGATGCCAAGAAAGCAACCATCCGGCAGGCGGTGAGGCTTTTCGGAAGTGGAAGCCTGGAAGAGAAAGCTGTTAAACATGGATGGAAAACTGCACACGTATGAGCAAAATAAAATTGGTTGAAAGTGGCGGCCTGATGGGCAGGAGCCGTTCCGCGGAAACAGAGGTAAACATGGCAGCAGCGGAAATTAAGGCTGCCCTGGAATCAGCTAAAACAGAGGTTAATCCTTTGGCCCGTGATGCCTGCACTTACACCGTCTTTGTTGACGGCGGCAAGGGTATTATGGTTGATCCGAATAAGGTTAAGACCAAAACCGGTCGCATCCTCCGCAGACTCATGGATGAGCTGGTGCCATAGCAGTATCTGCTGCTTTCCTGATCATTGCTAAGCTGCAGGCTGCCAGGCCCGCTAACTTTCATCCTGCCATATGGGTCGGAAGGATTGATGCAAGAGACTGAACTCGTCATTTATAGGTGGCCTGTGCGGAGAATCACTTGTCACAGATACCTTTCCATTCTGCACTTCTCCTTCTGCTTCACTGACATTCGCTACTGCAATCCGATTTTTCAACTACATTGTGACAACGGACTTTATTGATGAAAACACCATACATCTTTTTAATTGCATTTCTTTTTTCGTTGGCGGCTCATGCTTCCAATCCCGTAGCGGACAGTATCAAACAGGACCTTTTCGCTGCAAAAGACGACACTACAAAAATATTCCGCTATGCCGACCTGAGTGATGCGTATGATTTTGATTTCCCTGATTCAAGTTTTCATTATGCGAGAAAAGGGCTGGAGCTTTCCCGCCGCATAGGGTTTGTGAAAGGAGAAGCACGTTGTATCTACGAGATGGGAGTGACATTATGGATCACCGGCAACTATGTGCCTGCATTGGAACAATTACTCAAAGCGCTGAAGATGCAGGAGGATATCAACGATTTGCTCGGCATGTCAAAAACCATGAATGTGATAGGCATTGTTTTTACCGAACAGGAGGATTACAGGAAAGGGCTTGATTATTATTTCAAATCAAAAACCATCTTCGAAGCCATTAAGAACGATGACAGGCTGGAGATTGCCTTGCTCAACATCGGTGATTGTTATGAGAAGCTGAATGTGCTGGATTCGGCGTTGCTGTATGAGCAGGAGGCTTATCAGCTGGCCATGCGAACACATCATGAAGTGAACCTCGATGGCATACTGAACAATCTTGGAAACATACATGCAAAGCTGGGTAATGACAGCCTTGCGATGGAGTATTACCGCCAAAGCATTCCGTATTCAACAGCCATCAGCGACTATAAAATTTTAAGTGAGACTTATTATGGCATGTCACGGCTCTGGAAAAAAAGTAGCGTGACGGATTCCTGTATCTATTATGCGAAAAAAGCACTTGAAGCCGGTAAGGCCGCTTCCAATCCATTGAATATGATGAATGCCAGCACCCTGTTATCAGAAATGTATGAAGTGAATAATGTGAATGACAGTGCTTACCGGTTTTATAAAATGTCGATTGCCTTTAAAGATCTGATGTTTGATGAAGCAAAAGTGAAGCAGGTACAGGCGCTGAGTTTTGCGGAGCAGGTCAGGCAGCAGGAGATAGCAATTGAGCGCAGCAGGCAAAAGGAAGAACGCCGGCACAACCTGCAGTTGTTTGGGATCGCGGTTTTTATCATTACGTTTTTCCTGGTGATCCTACTGTTGTCACGCCGCAAAACTAAACCACGTTTCATTGAATCAGCCGGACTGCTGGCACTGCTGCTCTTCTTCGAATTTATTACCTTGCTTACCCACCCATTTCTGGAGGAGATAACCCACAATACGCCAGTATTGATGCTCATTATCCTGGTATGCATTGCAGCCGTGCTGGTGCCGACACATCATGCCATGATCAGGTTTATGAAAGAACGGCTCTTGCACAAAGACGATCACCGGCGAAGCTGACAGCGGACAACCACATCTTTTTTTACATTTATGGAGATAAAGCTAATACGTCATGAGTATGGTTACTTCGAAATATGATACTGTAAAAAATTACGTCGGCGGTAAGTTTTCAATCGCCACAGAAAAAAAACTGGATGTTTTTTCACCCTTAACAGGAAAGGTTATCTCTTCTGTTCCACTGTCATCAGCCGAGCATCTTGATGCCGCCGTGAAGTCCGCTGCCGCTGCATTTCCAGCCTGGAGTGCTACGCCAATAAAGGAAAGAGTGCAAGTCTTCTATCGCTATAAAACTTTACTGGAGAAGAATATGCACGAGCTTTCCGTACTGGTACATGAAGAAAATGGAAAAACGATGGAGGAAGCGAAAGCGGAAGTGGAAAAGAGTATTGAGCTCACCGAGTTCGCCTGCTCACTGCCACAGTTGATCAGCGGAGAGTTGCTGGAAGTGAGTAAAGGGGTGGAATGCCGTGTTGAACATAAACCATTAGGGGTGGTAGCCTCTATTGCTCCGTTCAATTTCCCGAATATGGTGCCGCACTGGACAATTCCCAATGCGATAGCCCTTGGAAATTGCCTGATACTTAAACCATCAGAACAGGTGCCTATTTCCTCTAACAGGATTGCATCATTGCTGCAGGAAGCCGGTTTGCCTGCTGGTGTTTTTAATATTGTAAACGGTGACCGCGAAATCGTAGAAGCTATTTGCGATCATCCGGGCATCAGCGCTGTTTCCTTCGTAGGTTCCACAAAGGTGGCTAAGATTGTTTACCGGCGGGCAACAGGCAACCTGAAGCGTTGCGTAGCGCTTGGCGGCGCCAAAAATCACCTCATCGTTATGCCGGATGCACATCCTGAAATGACGGCTTCTAACGTAACGGCCAGCATGAGCGGCTGTGCCGGTCAACGATGCATGGCAGCAAGCGCTATGGTAGCCGTTGGACCTGTTGATCAGATCATCAACCGGATTTGTGAGGAAGCGAAGAAAATCGTTCCGGGAAAAAACCTGGGCAGTGTGATCAGCAAAGCAGCGAAAGAGAGAATAGAACGATACATATCGGCAGCGGAAGAAGCCGGCGCCACTGTTCTGGTTGATGGCAGAAACACTACCGTGAATGGATTTGAGGATGGTTATTACGTAGGTCCTACTGTAATTGATCACGTGACGACGGATATGGCCATTGCCCGGGAAGAAGTATTTGGACC
>JBGAWA010000129.1:0-9026 GCA_044227805.1 Chitinophagales bacterium
AGTTCCGGAACAGTGTTGCCCCATATGGATATTATTTTTTTTCTGAATGCGGCTGCGATGTGCATCAGGCCGGTATCATGTGTGATAACCAGTTTCGATTGACGAAGCACTGAAGCGGATTGATTCAGCGAAAGCTTCCCGCAACCATTATAGATCTTAACCGGATCTTCGCCTGCTAATCTTTCACCCGTCGCTGCATCTTCAGGACCGCCAAGCAACACAACCGGCAAAGTGAGCAGGTTGCAAAGCCGTTGCAGTTTATCAAATGGCAGCTTTTTGGTAGCATGCTTCGCTCCAATAACCAAAACAATATAGCCATGTAGATGAGTCAAGGGTAAGGAGCTAACAGCTATCATATCTTTTGCAGGAATGAAATAGTCGAGTCCTTTTCCGTCATTCTTCACTCCCAGCATCCTTACAGGTTCAAGATATCGGTCTACGATGTGTATATCCGGCAATACCTTCCATCTAAAATTAACAAACAGCCACTTTTCTACATTGAGTTTGTTAAAAGTGTTCGCCGGTCTCCATAGTTGCAGCCTCACTAAAAGTGAACGAAGGCTGGTATGGAGATCAACAATAAAGTCATATTGTTCTTTTCTTAGTTGCTGAATGATGTTGCTGAAATTATTATCAAGATAAAACCTGTTGGAGAGATAGGGATTGCTTTCAATTATTTCCCGGTAGGCCGATTTAGTCAGGAAATGAATTTCAGCATTGGGTATTTGCTCTTTTAAACAGCGGATAACAGGGGTAGTCAATACAATATCACCAATAGAACTGAAACGGATGATGAGAATTTTCATTACTGTAAAAATGTGTATTCAACTTCATAATCGGAAATGAAAAAGTCTGTACGTTGAACGGTTGCTGGAATTGCCCTTGACTGCATTTCATTTGACAGGAGGTTTAATCAAGATCGAATCGGCAAATCATACTGTTGCCCAATCACTTTGGCAAGCATTATCTTCGCGGAAAAAGATGTTCAGACTTAAGCTTCCTACCGATCCGCGCTGGGCTGATTTGGCTTCTCTGTCACTCGAAGAAATCCTGACCGACCATGCTTACTGTGAGCAAAAAGCAACATCCACTTGCATCTCTCTTATTCAGAATTATCCCGACCGCGAAGAGTTGGTAAAGCAACTGGCTCCCATAGTAACAGAAGAATGGGGCCATTTCAGAATGGTGATGTCGGAACTCAAAAAGAGGAAACTCAAGCTCGGCAAGCAACGAAAGGATGAATATGTAAATGCTCTCCGGAAACTCATTCGGGTGGGTGACAAGGTTGAACGGCAGCTAATGGATAAGCTTTTGGTTTCAGCGCTCATTGAGGCAAGGAGCTGTGAGCGATTCAGAATTTTATCAGAAAAACTTCCGCAGCCGGAGCTGCGAAAATTTTACCGGATTTTTATGGAGTCTGAAGCAGGTCACTACACACTGTTTATGAGGCTGGCGAAAAAATATATGCCGGCGAAAGCAGTGAATGAACGGTGGCGCGAGATGCTGGAAGCGGAAAAGGAAATACTGAAATCACTGGAGGTCCGTGGTACACGCATTCATTAGCAGCAACTATCGTTTGATAAATTTTAAGACACTAGCATGCTGGCTTTCACTTTCTACATACACGAAATAGCAACCGGCTGGCAGGGAGGAAATGTCAGCTGTGCAGGTAGTTGTAAATTGAAAAATGTTCAGCTTTCTGCCATACAGATCCATGAGACTCGCTAAATATTTTCCTTTTTGTGGACAGATAATTTGAATTGTGGAAACGGCCGGATTTGGAAATAAGGTGACTTCTATGTGTGATTGATAGGGATCCTTTATACCTGAAAGATATTTATAGCCTCCTTGGTAGCATATTGCATCAATAGATAACCCGCTGCTGCCGGCAGCAACATCAACAAACAGATGCACGTAGCCGTACAGTGTATCTGTTGCTGAAATGAAACGAAAAGCCAGGTAATGAAAGCCTGTATCCTGCCATAATCCGGTGCCGCCCGATCCGCCATTACCATTGATGACATACCGAAGATTGAATGGGTAATCCGCCATTGCAGCTTGGATGTCCAGACAGCGCTCTTCATAGACTGCTGCAGCGTATCGCCGCGGCGTAAGAGTATCAGGCCATGCATAATAGTAAGTGTCACAGGCAAATTCAAGGCTATTGTGAAAGAGTAGGCATTGGCGGTACCATTGCTGATAGACATCGGTGCAATGTATGTGTCAACATTGAATTCCAGATCAGGTATATCGCTCGTTTGAAAAATCAAAATTGAGCGTATTGTTTCCTCCTCCCGGATAATTCTAACAGGTCATTTATTGATAGAGGTGGATCAAATACGGTGCAGGCAACAGTTGAATCGGCACCAATAATTAGCCTTAGTACGTGCGTGAGTAGTGGAACGATGAAGAATTCTAAGTGCAGTAAAAGAAAAGTCAGTGGTTTCACATTGTTTTTTTGTGGAAGTGGTGTTACACAGTACGTCTTCTGTTTTCAATGATCTCAAAATTAGCTGAAGCTTCAGTCTTCCAAAATCTAATGTTGCGCCGAAGTCCTTCAAACTTTGTCCGGCTTACGGGTGAATCCCTGGAAAAGCCTCGAAAATCTCTTCCGTGAGCTCCAGCCAGTCATTTTTCTTCATCGAGAGCAAGGCATCAGATGGCAGCAGCTGATTTTCATTGTGGGGTAAGGCGAAGCGATTCCAGGGACAAACATCCTGGCAAATATCGCAGCCGAACATCCACCCTTCAAATTTGTCTTTTACAAAGGCTGGTATCTCCTCACGCAGTTCAATGGTAAAATAGGAAATGCATTTCTTGCCATCGACCACCTTATTTTCCTGAATGGCAGTTGTCGGACATGCATCAATGCACTTTGTGCAGGTACCGCAATAGTCGTTGATAGGTTTATCTGCCATAAGTTCAAGGTCAAGAATGATTTCAGCAAGAAAAAAAAAGGAACCTTGCTTTTTATTGATCAGGTTACCATTTTTGCCGACCCAGCCTAATCCGCTTCTTGCAGCCCAGGTGCGTTCCAGCACCGGCCCTGAATCCACGAATACACGGGCATTGATGTGCCCAAACTGCTCAATAATGTTATGAAGCAAACCATACAGTTTTTCTTTGATGACTAAATGATAATCCTTGCCCAACGCATACATCGATATCTTAGGTGCTGATTTGTTGAGCACCGTATCATTATTGTAATAATTAAAAAGTAAAGAGATTACTGACTTTGCACCGGGAACCAGCTTACAGGGATCAACCCGCATCTCAAAATGATTTTCCATGTATTTCATTTTGCCATGCATACCCTTGTTTAACCATGACTCGAGCCTGCGTGCATCATCGTCGAGTCGTTCTGCTTTAGAGATACCACAATAGTCAAAGCCAAGACGTGAGGCTTCGTTCCTGATCAGTGTTGTGCGTTGGGTGATATTCAAAACAGAAATGCTTAGTGAATGGTAGTATGCGCAATGCGGTATCAGCGAAAATAAATAATCATCAGCAGTAATTTAAGAGCCCCCTTTGCAGTAGCCGCAGCATGAATTCTTAGCGTATGATCTAAAGGTGAATTTGCAATTATAGCAAATGGACATAAAGTCTAACTGATGACTGAATCTCCGCCAAAATTTCCGATCGTTATCTAATTAGAGCCTACTGGCAGCGTATTTGTCGAGCGGTGGCTGTAATTTTTGAAAAGATGAACCCCAATAATTTAACCATTAAGACACAGGAAGCGATTCAAAAGGCGCAGGAATTAGCTTTTGCAAATCAGCATCAATCCATTGAAACCGGCCACTTGCTGAAAGGCTTGCTGCTGGCTGATGAAAATGTAGTGGATTTTCTGATAAAGAAATTAGGTGTGAACAGGAATCACCTTGAGTCGCGTCTTGATGATCAAATCAACAAATATCCAAAGGTTAGTGGCGGTAGCGGCCAGTATTTGTCAAATGATGGCAACCAGGTTTTGCTGAAGGCACAGAGTTTCATGAAGGAATACAAAGATGAATTTGTTTCCGTTGAACATTTATTGCTTGCGTTGCTTGGCGGCAAGGATGATACCTCAAAATTGCTGAAGGAAGCCGGCATAAATGAAAAGGACCTGAAGTTGGCCATTGCAGAATTGCGAAAAGGCAGAAAGGTAACTGATCAGGGTGCTGAATCCACCTACAATGCACTGAACAAGTACGCCAAGAATCTGAATTCACTCGCGCAATCCGGTAAGCTCGATCCTGTCATCGGGCGTGATGAAGAGATCAGACGCGTCTTGCACATTCTTTCCAGAAGAACCAAGAATAACCCGATTCTGGTAGGTGAACCCGGTGTGGGTAAGACGGCCATAGCCGAAGGGATTGCTCATCGAATCGTGAATGGAGATATTCCGGAAAACCTTAAAACAAAAAGCATTTTCGCGCTGGACACCGGTGCCCTGGTAGCAGGTGCCAAATTTCGCGGTGAATTTGAGGAAAGGCTGAAAGCAGTTATCAAGGAAGTAACAGAGAGTGATGGTCAAATCATTTTATTCATTGATGAAATTCATACACTCGTTGGCGCAGGCGCTACCGAAGGCGCCATGGATGCTGCCAACATCCTGAAGCCGGCTCTTGCCCGTGGTGAATTACGCACTATTGGTGCGACCACCTTGAATGAATACCAGAAATTTTTTGAAAAGGATAAGGCGTTGGAACGTCGTTTTCAGAAAGTGATGATTGATGAACCGAGTGAAGAAGATGCGGTTTCCATTTTACGTGGATTGAAGGAACGATATGAAACACATCACAAAGTACGCATCAAGGATGAAGCGATTATCGCCGCAGTGGAATTGTCGCACCGTTATATTTCTGATCGCTTTCTTCCTGACAAGGCTATTGACCTGGTAGATGAGGCGGCCGCCAAGCTAAGGCTGCAGATGGATTCCGTGCCGGAAGAATTAGATGAAATTGAAAGAAGAATACGGCAGCTGGAAATTGAACGGGAAGCGATCAAGAGAGAGAATGACAAAAAGAAACTCGACGAGTTAAACCGCGAAATTGCTAACCTCACGGAAGAACGCAATCAACTGAAGGCCAAATGGCAATCAGAGAAAGATATTGCCAATGATGTGCAGGATACCAAGCAATCAATAGAGGAATTTAAGTTGCAGGCTGAGCAGGCCGAACGAAGTGGTGACTATGGCAAGGTGGCTGAGTTGCGTTATGGTAAGATCAGGGATGCGGAGCAACAGCTTAAGGTATTCGAACAAAAACTGGCAGAGATCAATAAGGGCAGCCGTATGCTGAAAGAAGAAGTGGATGGAGAGGACATTGCTGAAATTGTTTCAAAATGGACCGGCGTGCCGGTGTCGCGCATGCTGCAGTCGGAGAAAGAAAAACTGCTGCATCTGGAAGAAGAATTACACCTGCGTGTTGTAGGCCAGGAAGAAGCCATCGTCGCCGTGAGTGATGCCATCAGAAGAAGCAGGGCAGGGTTGCAGGATCCTAAAAGACCGATAGGGTCATTCATTTTCCTGGGCACCACGGGAGTCGGAAAAACTGAGCTGGCAAAAGCGCTGGCTGAAGTATTGTTTAATGACGATAATGCGATGACACGGATAGATATGAGCGAATACCAGGAGCGGCATGCTGTATCGAGGTTGATTGGCGCTCCGCCCGGTTACGTGGGCTATGATGAAGGAGGGCAACTCACGGAAGCCGTACGCAGAAAACCTTATTCAGTGATTTTGCTGGATGAGTTTGAAAAAGCGCATCCGGACGTGTTCAATATCTTGTTGCAGGTGCTTGATGATGGCAGGCTGACAGACAATAAAGGAAGGGTGGTCAATTTCAAGAATACGATCATCATCATGACTTCTAATTTCGGATCGCAGGTGATACAGGAAAATTTTGAAAAGGTGGATGAGCGGAATAAGCAAGGCATCATGGAAACAACCAAGATAGAAGTGATGAGTTTGCTGAAAAAATCAGTACGCCCTGAATTCCTGAACCGGATCGATGATATCATCCTCTTTACTCCGCTGATGCGTGATGAGATCACTGAAATTGTCCGCTTGCAGTTGACTGCTTTGGAAAAAATGCTGATGAAAAACAATATATCCATTGGTTTTACGGAAGAAGTGGTGGATCAGCTGGCAGAAGAGGGATTTGACCCGCAGTTTGGTGCAAGGCCGCTGAAGCGGGTGATACAAAAGGAGATTGTCAATGAATTATCGAAACGGATACTCAGTGGTGCCGTAAGCGGCGATAGTGAAATTATCGTTACGAAAACAGACAGCGGAAAACTGATTTTTAAAAATGCAGATCCCGTGAGTGCAGCCGCTATAGGATAAGTTCCTGATAAAAGGAATATCAAATAAAATGCAGCATGCGGGTTAAAAAAAAAGAGCACCGGAATTTTCCGATGCTCTTTTTTTTGCAGATGGTCTTTAGACTTTCCACTTAATGGTACAGCCCACTGCTTTTGTTTCTGTCACGGGCACGCTTTTCCCGTTTAACAGGGCGTTCACTGCGTCTTCCACATATTTGTGTTTTACCGCGCCTGCATCTTCCGTATTGTCATCTATTGCTCCTATATAAGCAACTTCATAGCCTTTATCTGTTTTGTTTAATACAAATACATGTGGGGTGCGGGCGGCACCGAATTGACGGGCAACCTGTTGCGTTTCATCTATGAGGTATGGAAAAGTATATCCTTTCTGCTTGGCGGTTTTTACCATGTTGTCAAAAGAATCATCCGGCACGGCTACAGGATCATTTGGATTGATAGCGATAACAGGAAACCCTTTGCCTTTGTACATTTTGTCAAGTTCCATCACTCTTTGTTCATAGGCTTTGGCATAAGGGCAATGATTACAGGTAAAGATGATGATAGCTCCTTTGGCGCCGCTATTATCTTTCAGCGAAACCATTTTACCATCAATATTTTTCAGGCTAAAGTCTTTTACGGTGTCACCTACTTTATATCCATTGGTGGCCGCGGAAGTCAGCAAGATTACTGCGACAAGCGCAAAGGACAAAATCTGCACAGATTTTTTCATGTTCATTTTTAAGGGAGTTTAGTTAACAAGATTTTTATTGACAAATGATTTCAGTTCATCCAATGAATTAAAAGCCTCGTAGTGTGGAATTTTTTCTCCTCCCGGAAGAAGCAGGACGGTGTATGGTATGGCGCCTGACCAATTGTTGTCGAACGCATCAATCCACTCGCCACCGGGTTGATTAAGCTGCAGCAATGTTCCGTTCAGCGAAAGTTTATGGATCAATTCTTCCACCTTATGCGTTTGTGATAAAAAGTCGAGTGAGATGAAAATCATCTCCGGAGAACTACTGGTTGCCTCCTTGTGCAAGGCGTTGAAATAAGGCAGTTCTTCCACACAAGGTTTGCACCAGGTTGCCCAGCAGTTAACGAGTTTCGGTTGATCCGGCGAAGAAGAAAGTATGTGTTCTAATTCTTCATAGTTCACAATTTTAAGTTCCTGGGCTTGTGATAGCTGTATTCCCAAGCTGATGAACAGCGAAGCAAAGAAAATCCTCATCATGGTAAAACCGTTCAGAATTTATTGTTGAAGGAATCGCGCCCGAACGCAATAATCCGACCAATTATTTCAACTGCAAGTAAGCAGCCAGTCATTGTTGCATCAAAAGGACGGATCCATTTAAACGATGAAAGTTATTTCAAAGACGATTTCAGGTAGCTGACGGCAACCTGGTGTGCACTGTCAGCAAACTCCTTATTGTAATGGGGATTAGAAGGATTTGCAAAAGCGTGATCAGCGTCATATTCTTTTACGGTCAGTTTCTTTCCGGCTGATTGCATGTTTTTCACAAAAGCGTTCTTGACTTCTTCATTGATCCATTGATCTTTTTTAGCGAACATAAAAATAACATCGCTGTTCAGATTTTTTAGTTTGGCTACATCCGTTTCCGGCATGCCATAGTACATGATGCAGGCTTTTGTCTGCTTTCCACCCATTAGTGCAGCCTGCATGGACCATCCGCCGCCAAAGCACCAGCCAACCGTTCCCACCCTCGCATCCTTACCTGCATACGCAAATGCACCGGCTATGATATTTCTAAGACGTGTGTCATTTACCGATTGCATGAGTTTACCAGCTTCTTCTGGATTGGTGGTTACTTTACCATCGTAGAGGTCAATGGCCAAGACATTAACATCTTTCAGGGATTCAGCATAGCTGTCAGCCTGTCTTTTGATGTAGTCGTTGAGGCCCCACCATTCCTGGAACACGAAGAGGAATTTGTTGGATTTGCCAGATGCAGGAATGTAGTAAGCGCTCCCGGTTTTTCCATCAGGCGTCGGATACGTTATCATTTTTCCCTGTGCCACATAGGATAAAGGCAAAGGGGATTCATGCGCGCTGGTAAACGCCGCCTGATCAGCAAATGAAGCGAAGGCTACCGTTGAGGCCGGGGCCTGGCAACATGTTTTGCTCTGTTGTGCAAAGGTGACGGTGGCAAGCAAAATAAATGTCATGGTCAGAAGATGTAGTTTATTCATGTGTTTGATGATTAGAGGGTTAAAGGTACATGGAACACAGCACTTGACAAATTGTTCATGCTTCCTTCAGGATTCATGTAATATGCAGGGTAGCTATTGATTCAGTGTTGCAGCATGGCTGCCTTGTTTGTCATTGGATAAATGATGTGGCGATCAAACTCCCATCGCTTCCTTTAACAGCTTAAAGCAGGTTGCACGTTGAACTGCAAAATGAAGGGTGGCTGACTCTTAAATTTTAACTAATGACGCCACATATTTATTCTTCTCTGTAATGATCTCCAGCAAATAGTATCCGCCGGAAAGATTTGAAATATCAATCCACAGTGGTTGATAGGCGCCGGAAGCTGATGGAGTAATAAGTTTCATTCTTTTTCCAGAAAGATCAAAGATTGTTATTTGGACAATCGCGGCTTGGTCACCATGAAAGGAAACAGACACTGAGTTGCCGGCAGGATTGGGATATAGGTTGATGATATTGGCAAGCCTTGCATCATACGTGGCCGGTTTCTTTT
>JBGAWA010000007.1:0-12401 GCA_044227805.1 Chitinophagales bacterium
GGTTTGCTGAATGGTATTTTGCCGACGAGTACGCTTACCGTTTATTCCATGTTCCTCAATACCGGTTATCCTGTCGGTGGTTATGGTACCAGGGATAATGACCAGTTGCGTTTATCGCTGAATGCATCTGTCGATATCATCAATGTAAAAAAAGGGGATAAGGGACGCCATGCGCTTGAATTTGGTTTTGAATATGAGCAACGCGTTGACAGAAACTATTCAGTATCACCACTTGGTTTATGGAGTCTTGCCCGGCAGTTAACCAATCAGCATATTGCCACACTCGATACCAAGAATCCATTACCGGTGTATGATGATTTCGGAGTATTCCTCGATACCATCAATTATAACAGGTTATTTGTGGGTGATGAGCAGGCGTTTTTTGATAAGTCGCTGCGCGAAGCCCTGGGATTAAATGTTTCAGGACTTGATTTTATCGACATCTACGCCCATGATCCAAGCACACTCAATCTCGGCATGTTCAGCCCTGATGAATTGCTGAATAACGGTAATTACCTTGTTTACACAGCAGGTTACGATTATCTTGGTAATAAGCTCAAGAGTCAACCAAGCTATGATGACTTCTTTAATCAGAAAGACGAGAACGGAAATTATGCACGGCTTTCACCGGCTTTCCGGCCTATCTATTCATCGGCTTACATACAGGATAAATTCAACTTCCGTGATCTTATCTTCAACATAGGCCTTAGGGTTGACCGGTTTGACGCCAATCAGAAAGTGCTAAAGGATAAATATTCACTTTATCCGATCCGCTCCGCTGCTGAGGTTTCTGAATTTGGTGCGCATCCCGCTTCTATCGGAAGTGACTACGCGGTTTATGTAAATGACCTTTCCAATCCTTCGCAGATTGTTGGTTACCGCGACGGCGACACCTGGTATAATGCAGAAGGTACAGAAATCAGTGATCCTGGATCCATCGCAAAGGCATCCACCACAGGCGGAATCACACCCTATCTGGTAAGTACGGATGTTGATAATCTCACATTGACTGCTGAATCGTTTGAAGATTATACGCCTCAATTCACAGTGATGCCGCGGATAGCGTTTTCATTTCCTATTTCTGATGAAGCGCTGTTTTTCGCCCATTATGATGTTTTGTCGCAGCGGCCGCAGGGTGGAACCGGACAAACTCCGTCGGGCAATGCATTGATCGCTACACCACTACAGTATTATTTCCTTCAGCAACTCAATACTGATAATGTAATGGCCAACCCGGCACTGAAGCCTGAAAAGACAATTGACTACCAGGTTGGTTTCAAACAGGCACTTGGCGCTATATCCGCTATTACGATTTCCGGTACGTACCGTGAATTAAAGGATATGATACAAGTGCAGAAAGTGGCTTATGCTTACCCTGTTGAATACAGGACATTTGGCAACTCAGATTTTGGTACGGTAAAATCTTTGCAGGTTACTTATGAGTTAAGACGGATTAAGAATGTTAAACTTGATGCTAATTACACGCTGCAGTTTGCCGATGGTACGGGCTCTGATATTACTTCAGGCCTGAACCTCGTTGGATCCGGTCAACCCAATCTTCGCACGCTGATACCATTCAGTTATGATCAACGGCATGCATTCACGGCTTCTATTGACTACCGGTACGGAGAAGGAAGAAGTTACAATGGACCTGTTGTGGGTAAGAACAGTACTGCGATACTCTCCAATACCGGATTAAACCTGATTTTCCGTGCCGGTTCAGGAACGCCTTACACAAGACAGGCAACACCTACACCGGACGCACTGTTTGGCGTACAAACGAATTCATCACTACTCGGAAGTGTGAATGGTTCCCGGTTGCCATGGTCTATTAAGTTAGACGCTAAAATTGACAAGGATTTCAAACTTGGCAAGGAAGACAAAACTTATTATGTGAATGTTTATCTGCTGGTACAAAACCTGTTAAATGCAGCCAATATCATTTCAGTGTATGGATATACCGGCAACCCGGATGATGATGGCTACATTGATTCCGCAACAGGGCAGCAGGCCCTTCAGACACAGATCGATCCTGCCAGCTTTGAATACCTGTATGGATTGAAAATCAATAACCCCGGAAATTACAGTCAGCCACGCAGGATTCACTTAGGCGTTCAATTCAATTTCTAACAAAGCTGGGATCTACACAAAAGCTCGCTGCTGATTGTGTGCCGGCATCTTCATCCGTTGACCTCAACATCAACAACATCAGAGCGCGGTTGCAAAATGGCGGGGATATGTGGTGGGACTTGAATAACGATGCAAAATATGAAGTGCCGAAAAGTCTTGAAGGCGCACCTGAAAATGCAAGTTCCCTTTTTGCCGGCGCTATCTGGATCGGTGGTATTGATGAGACAGGCCAGCTTAAAGTGGCAGCGCAAACATACAGGCAGACAGGAAATGATTTCTTTCCCGGACCACTGGATGAACTGGCTTCCATCGATGCGGCAACGTGCAAGGCTTGGGACAAACATTACCAGGTTTATGGTGAAGAGATTGACTCTGTGATTTCCATGTTCGAAAAATATGGAAGCAATATTCCGTTTAACCTTATTCCACAGAATCTTGTAAACTGGCCAGGATATGGAAATCCAAACAATGCGCTCGTGGGTAACAGGAATATGGCGCCTTTTCAGGATGTTGATGCCAATGGGTACTACGATCCTACCGGTGGCGATTATCCCATTATTGATGATGCACCTATTTGCGGCAAAGACAAGGTGACCTATGCGGATCAAATGATCTGGTGGGTCTATAATGACAAAGGAAATATCCATTCGGAAACCGGTGCCACTGCTATCGGAATGGAAGTGCAGGCGCTTGCCTTTGGATTCAAAACGAATGATGAAGTGAACGATATGACTTTCTATAAATATCGTTTGCTTAACAAGGCAACTTCACCCATTGACAGTGTATTTATGGGTCAGTGGATTGATCCTGATTTGGGGTGTGCATTTGATGATTACATTGGCTGCGACCTTGAAACAGGAATGGGTATCGTTTATAACTCCAGTGCGGTAGATGGTGGATCTGGTTGCGTGCTGGACTATGGAAATCAACCTCCTTTTCTTGGTGTTGACTATTTCCAGGGTCCATTAGATGAAAATGGTATTGAGCTGGGACTCTCTTCTTTTCTTTATTACAATAACGACTTTAGCCAGTTAGGCAACCCGGAAAATGCAAGTGATTATTATGGTTATCTGTCCGGTACCTGGAAAGATGGAACACCATTCACGGATGGTGGTGATGCCTACGGTGGTTCCGTACCTACCAAATATGTGTTTCCGGGTGATCCTACCGATCCCGCAGCATGGTCGGAATGTTCGCAGAATGATCAGGCAGCTGACCGGCGCATTATCCAGTCGTCAGGCCCGTTCCGCCTGGAGCCAGGCGCAAAAAATGATATCGTCGTGGGCATTGTCTGGGTGCAGCCACCCATAGGAACCTATCCCTGTCCATCCTTTAAATTACTCAAACAAGCCGACGAAAAGGCACAGGCGTTATTCGATGCTTGTTTCCGGCTCACTGATGGACCTCCTGCACCTGATATCGTTATTACTGAATTGGACAAAGAGTTGATTCTTTCGCTTGGCGGGACTAAAGAGATTGAATCGTTTAAAGAAGTGGATTCAAGGATTGTTGCCCTCGGTACACCGGACTCTTTTTTCACTTATCAGGGTTACCAGATTTATCAATTGGTGGATGGAAATGTGAGTGCGCAGGATTACGATGATCCCGCAAAATCAAGATTGATCTTTCAGTGCGATGTAAAAGACAATATTTCGAAGATCGTAAATATCGTGTATGACCCGTCGCTTGACGTGGGTAATCCAAATAATGCAAATGTTCCAACATTAAAGGTGGATGGCACCAACCAAGGTATTAAGCATACTTTCCAGATACTGAATGACGCCTTTGCAACAGATGACAAAAGATTGATTAACCATAAGACCTATTATTTCAGTATGGTTTCTTATGCTCACAATTATTACCAGGTTTCGGATACGGTATTCGATGAAGAGGGTAATGTGGTTAATATCTCTACCATTGAGCAATTGCAGCCATATCTGGCCGGGAGAAAGAATATTAAGATCTATTCAGCTATACCTCATATCACCACACCGGAGGGAGGCGGCCTGGTATTAAACTCCGGTTACGGAGATGGTCCTCAGTTGCAACGACAGGAAGGAACCGGCAATGGGATATTTCTTACTGATCTGACAGCAGAAAGTGTTATGGATATTTTAAACAGTCCTACCAATCAAATCTATCACCAGCTATATGTTGGCGGTGCAGGCCCTGTTCAGGTTAAAGTGTATAACCCTAAGGTTGTGCCTTCAGCTGATTTTGAGCTGTCTTTATTTGATACAGCCGGAACTACTGGTATCCTGAATGGTACAAGTACAAAATGGAAATTGAAGAATCTAACCACCGGTGAAGAAATACAGAGTGATTTTACCATTGATGCGGAGAATGAACAATTGGTGCCTGACTGGGGGCTTTCTGTTTTTGTGAGAACTGCCAGAAATCCCGGTGGACCTGTAGAAACACAGTTGCAAAATAACAATGGATTGATATCCGCTTCCATTTCCTATCAGGATCCTCAAAATACCTGGCTGGGTGGATTGCCCGATCAGGAAGGAGACGGAGTCGGCAACTGGATCAGGTCGGGTACATACGCGCCTGATGCAAGCCCTTTTGGTGATTACCTGGGCCGCGATGATGGTGAGTTTTATGAGAAAATGATCGACCGTACCTGGACTGCCTATGGCATGGCAACAGATGAAAAAACAATTGGCCCTACCTGGACGGATGCTTCTCACTATTCCACTTTGAATCAATTGGATAGCCTGGTGAGTGTTGACATTGTTTTCACAAGTGACAAATCAAAATGGTCACAGTGTATTGTGGTGGAATTGCAACCGGATGAACAACTAAGCCAGGGCGATGCGTCTAAATTTGATATGCGTGATGCACCTTCAAAGGATAAGGACGGCAATGTGATCGCCGGAGAGAAAGGAAGGTCCTGGTTCCCTGGTTATGCTATCAATCCGGAAACCGGTGAACGTCTCAATATCTTCTTTGTGGAGGATTCATGGCTCTTAGGCCAGAATGGCGGAGATATGTTGTGGAATCCGACCACCGATATTTACTCGCCCACTTTTAATGAATTGTGGGTTGGCGGAAAACATTACGTTTATGTAACCCGCAGCAAGTACGACAGCTGCAAAACTTTTCAGCAATACCTGATTTCCGGTACCAGCCTTGACAAACGCAATGTGTATAAAAAAGTTTGCTGGGTGTCAATGCCTTTGCTGAATCCGGGTTTCAGCTTTAACAGCCTTGACGAAGGACTCATTCCAACCACCACCACATTAAAGTTCAGGGTTACCAAGCCCTACAAGGTTTATAATACGGATGATGTGCAGAATGGAGGTATGCCGCGCTACACATTTAATACAAACAACATTGCCGCTAAAATCGGTGATCAGCCAACTGCTGTAAATGCATTGGACACCATTGGCATTGTTCCCAACCCGTATTATGCTTATGCCACGTATGAGCAGAGCCAGATTGACAACAGGGTGAAGATTACGAACCTGCCGCAAAAATGTACGATCTCTATATTCGGTCTTGATGGTACCCTGATAAGAAAGGTTAATCGCGATGACGTATCAGTAACATCCTATGACTGGGATCTTAAAAATGATGCGGGAATACCTATTGCAAGCGGTCTTTACATTATACACATCAACGCGCCGGGTATTGGTGAGCGGACCTTGAAATGGTTCGGCGTAATGAGACCTACAGATCTAGATTCGTACTAAAAATTTTAAACGGGAAGAAATGAATAAACCTCTAAAGATTATTTTGATTTTATTGATGGTCGCTATGAATGCCATGGCCGGAAATAAAGATCGGCAGGGTGAAGCCGGCGCATCAGAGTTGCTTATCAATCCATGGGCAAGAAGTTCCGGTTGGGATGGATTGAATACAGCCTGCATACACGGCGTAGAAGCGCTTAATCTAAATGTAGCAGGATTGGCTTTCACCAAAAAGACGGAGCTTGTTTTTTCTCATACCAATTGGCTGGGCGGAACAGGTATTTCATTTAATACACTTGGCTTTTCACAAACGCTTGGCAAAAGCGGGGGTGTACTGGGATTGAGTATTATGTCAATCGACTTTGGAGAGATTCCTATCACCACTACCAGTGCGCCGGAAGGCGGCCTCGGTAATTTCAGTCCGCAGTTTTTTAACGGAGCACTGGCTTATTCAAAAGTTTTCTCCAATAGTATCTATGGCGGTTTTGCTGTGCGGGTGATTTCAGAATCGCTTGCGGATGTTGGCGCAATAGGTGTTGCTTTTGACGCAGGTATTCAGTATGTAACAGGCCCGCAGTCTGATCCCACAAAGGTAAAATTCGGTATCGCTTTACGTAATGTTGGAGCCCCTATGAAATACGGAGGCGACGGACTCACCTTCAGGGGCGAATCTCCTGGAGGGAATTATTCAATGACACTGGAACAACGTTCAAAGGGATTTGAATTGCCTTCCTTGCTGAATATCGGAGGTTCATACGATTTTAAGTTTGGTGCAACCGGGAAACCCAATCACCGGTTGACGGTAGCTGCCAATTTCACTTCACACTCATTTACACAGGATCAATTTGGAGGCGGACTGGAATATGCATTTAAAGAAATGATCATGATCCGTGGCGGCTATAATTACCAGGGAGGTCTCTCTGATCCTGACAAGAGGGTTACCGCACTCACCGGTTTGTCCGGTGGAATTACCTTTGAAATGCCCGTGAGTAGTAACGGCGCTGCAATTGGTATTGATTATTCATATAGAACAAGTAACCCATTTGACGGCACTCACTCTATCGGAATCAGAATGAATTTGTAAGTTTGCCCTGCTGAAATATAATGGAAACGCTTCTTGTCAAAGGAAGCGTTTCTTTTTTCTTTAATCATTACTTGAAAACAAAAAAACATGGCTGAAACAACCTATCTCACGGCAGAAGGATTAGAGAAATTAAAAAAGGAGCTGGTTCACATGCGCACCAAGGGACGTGCAGAAATTGCGCGTCAGATACAGGAAGCAAGGGAGAAGGGCGATCTCTCGGAGAATGCTGAATACGATGCCGCTAAGGATGCACAGGGAATGCTGGAGATGAAAATTTCAAAGCTTGAGGAGGCATTGTCCAATGCAAGAATTATGGATACTTCCAAACTCGATACTTCGAAAGTGATGGTGCTATCGAAGGTAAAAGTGAAAAATCTTCAAACGAAGCAAACCTGTTCTTATATGCTGGTTTCAGAGAAGGAAGCAGACTTCAAAACCGGCAAGATTTCCGTTTCTTCCCCTATAGGAAAGGGCTTCCTGGGAAGATGTGTGGGTGAGGTGGCGGAAATTGAAGTGCCTTCGGGTAAGCTTAAATTCGAAATAATGGAAATCTCACTGTAACCGTTTTAAAACAATGCCCAGTATTTTTACCCGAATCATAAACCGCGAAATACCGGCACATATCGTAGCGGAAGATGATGAATTTATCGCTTTCCTTGATGTTTTTCCATTGGTGATAGGGCATGTATTGGTAGTGCCTAAAAAAGAAACGGATTACATTTTTGACCTGGATGATAATCAATTATCAGGTATCATGGCATTCGCAAAAAAGGTGGCGGTCGCCCTTCGTAAATCGGTAACATGCAAGCGAATTGGAGTAGCGGTTATCGGTCTCGAAGTACCACATGCGCACATTCATCTTGTACCCTTGCAAAATATAGATAATATCAATTTCAGCCGTCCGAAACTGAAACCAGAAGAAGCAAAATTAGACGAAACAGCTGCCGCTATCCGGTCCAATCTTCTGCAGTGAAAACAGCGTCCCGCAATATTCACCCCGGATTCTTTCATCGAAAAATCCTGGTTCAATCAAAATTATCCGGATTAAGCAGACAGCAATGCGCAGGTTATAATAAACCGCTATCAATAATATTAAATTAACCATGTGAATCGAGTTAACTTCTTGACAGTATGAGGATGGGTGCTAAAGAATTTTAATGCCTGAGCCAGTTTTTCTTCCACCTGATCCAGATCGTGGAGCAAATAGTTATTGAAATATTTTTTCCTGATTTCTCTCCAAAGTAATTCTGTCGGATTAAGCTCGGGAGAATATGGCGGCAGGTTTAGCAATACTACATTGCTGGGTAGTTGTAATGCCTGACTAGTGTGCCAACCAGCCTGATCCATGATGATGATGTTTCGGTTTTGATTGTACCGGTGCGAAAAGTGGTTTAGAAAAATCTGCATTGTGTCAGTATTACAGTAGGGCATAATCAAGGAATGGCAACTTCCATTTTGTGGACACACCGTTGCGAAAGCATATAGGAATTGTCTTACAACCTGTTTAGGCACACACGGTTGGCCGCCGGCATGAATCCAGCAACATTGAAGATTGCTGATCCGTCCAAAGCGGGCTTCATCTTCGAAGTGAACCAACAGGGGCTGATCACCAATTTCATCGTTAAACCTTAGGGCATGGGTTGCCAGTGTTTTGGGGAGTTTTTTTTAAACGACTCCTGTCGGCCGATATCTTTTTTTGGGTGATAAGGTCTTGGGACTTTCTTTTTCCATCCATGACGATGTAATAAATCCCATAAATAATCATCGGATACCTTATGACCGATCTTTTTTTCGACTATAGTGCGTATATCCTCAGCGGTCTTAATGTTCCCCTTTATGGCATCACTCTCAATTTGGCCAATCAGTGCCTTTTCGGATTCCAGATCCAACAGAAAACGATGTCTGCCCCCACGGGGTTTGGTCGCAATGTGTGCAACCCCTTTCTTGTTGTAGGTCTGAATGAGCTGATAGACACTAAACCTGGAAACGCCAAGTAAATCAGCAATAAAACCCGCTGAAGACTGTTTGCCTACCTGTATCATATATAGACATTGCCATCGCCAATGATCCGGACCTCCAACGGAGTTGTCCAATTTCTTCTTCAAAGAGGAATCAGTCAGGTATGCGTGAATCTGCAAGGTTCGCATCTGTTCATTGGTTTGAACCCTAAAGATACCAAATTTTTATTTTAATACTTTTGATGGCGGTTTATTATTAGCTTTGCGAGTGCAGGGCTATTACATTGCCTTCCGTATCTATGAAGAAAGCCATGTATCCTATTTCAGGGGTTATCTGAGTCTTTGGCATAATTACTTTCCCGCCGGCCGCTTCCACCTTTCCTAATGCTTTGGCAAGATCAGGATTGCCATTCAGGTAAATCTTTGCACCGTCTGCACTTGGTTTGTGCATAGCGCTTTTAACAAGTCCGCCGGAAGCTTTTCCATTACCCGGTTCTGATGGAAAATAGGCCATCTCCATCTCCATGAGGACATCTCCCTGCATTTCTATTTCGAAGATGGTTTCATAGAATTTTTTAGCTCTTGCCATATCATCCACTGAAATTTCAAACCAGTTCAGGCTGTTTTCTTTTGAAGTCATGTTAATTGTTTTTGAAAGTTAGTTTACATGGAATTCTTTGGCAATTATAGCGGAATTTTATCAATCTCCGCAGTCGCAGACAGGCCTATCAAACCTTTAATCCAATGCAATATCGCATTGAAACAGGATTTTTCCAATAAGAAAAAAAGTGTAATCGGAAAAAGCAAATGGATTTCTAAAATGGTTGGTAATGACAAGATATAGAAGCAATCCGCATTAAAATCATCATTGGGGAACCCGTAACGGCGTCGCGGGTCAGTATGCGAAGTAACAGACAAGCATACACTCACTATTGCCGGACAATTTTTCCCGCAGCGAATTCTTCCCCTGCATATATGGTGTAAACATACATACCGGGTGAAATTCCTGAGAGTGAATAAAAAACTGATCCTGCAGCAATCACACGGTCAGCGATTTTCTGCCCTTGCATTGTATATAAACGGAAGGTGGCCTCTTTTGACCGGCAGTGAATATTAATTGTTAAATCATTTCCTGATGAAGACTGAAAAACATCGATGCAGGCAGTTTCCTCTTGCGCAAATGACGACGTTGTAGCCAGCAGCGATTTTTGAACTGCAGCCAGAGCATCAATGATTCCAAATCCAAAGGTGTTATTGGGTAGGGAGGTAGCCGCATCATTGTTACAGCCATCTAATGTGGTCATTGGTTTTGCCGTTTCCTCTAAAATATTTTCTATCAGATCAACTTCGCCGGCAAGCGCCGGGTTGGCTGAAATCATCAGTGCTACCGTGCCCGCCACATGCGGTCCTGCCATGCTGGTTCCGCTAAAGAATGCATATTGATTATTCGGTATGCAGGATAATACATCTACGCCTGGAGCGGCAACATTAGGTTTTAGATACGAAATGCCATCATACACCGTATTGCCCCGGCTGCTGAAATCTGCCGCATTTAACAGAAAATCAATAGCACCAATGGTGAAACTGCTTTCGAACAGGGCTGGCGGGAACATGATTGTATTGCACCCCGGACCATCATTACCCGCAGAAGCCACTACTACGATTCCTGATGCCTTCACATTATTTACGACCTCTTCCATCAATGAAAAATTATTGATATCACAACCCTCTTCAACAGCACAATACCAAGAATTATTAATTACATGCGGAGCTTTTGACACCTCAGGATTCTGACCGGTAAGATCCGTGGGGGCCATGAACCACTCAAAACTTTCAAGGTATCCGGAAAGGTTGCCCCAGCCTCGTTCCATATTGCGTGCACCAATCCATTTGGCTTTTGGAGCTACCCCAATTTTCAGGTTCCCGTCTTCACCCGCCATCGTTCCCATAGAATGTGTTCCATGACCATAATCGTCACAGGGTGCCAATAAATTTAGTCCGCAGGGATTGTCTCCGTAGTTGTGATAGTCAACAGCGTGAATGGCATCATGCCAGTTATAATTATGGTCAACGGAAGTTCCATTCCAGCCCCGGTATTGATTCTTAATGGCAGGGTGTTCCCAGTCATACCCCGTATCTTCACCGCCAATGACAGCTCCTTCACCCTCATACCCCAATGTCCATACAGCAGGTGCATGAATGCTGTCAATGCCCCAGGGTATCACAAGATCACGCTCTGTTTTTTGATTGCCTGCTGCAGGCAATGCGATACGCAAAGGTGAATTATACAGAATCTGCTGAACATCAGGCCTCGAAGCGAGTTTCGAAACTAATTCGGCATTGCCACGGACGAGCAGCGCATTGACGATGCTATATGAATGATAGAAGACACCTTCCGCATCTAATTCCTTACAAACCGCTTTCTGCGAAGAAGATGCAAGAGCGGTGAGTGACCCGTAGACGAAGGATGCCTTCGCTTCTTTTCCATGAATCTGATAGGCAGCGCTGATATCTGCCTGCTGCTTCATCACCACGATAAATTCAAAAGTGTCTTGGGTCAGCAGTTGAACTGCAAGAGAAGGGCTGATTTTCACAGCAGCCGTATTCTTGTCCTGCGCAACAGCAGAATAATTACAGCAGTAATTTATTATCAGTGCCAGGAGTAGTATTTGCTTTTTCATCATTCGCTCAAAATTAAGAAAGTCTTTGCTGGAAATTCAACCAGGATTCAGCTGTGCGAAGAATAACCCTGTTTCAATATCATCCCAAACCTGCTCGTTGATTGGGCAACTCGGGTTAATACTCATGCAGTGATTGCAATAAATTGAGTATTGTGAATAATATTCTGATTGGACGATGTCGTAAAACGCTGTCAGTTGAAGATCGAATTTTACAGTGACAATTAGTTGGCTTTCCTGCAAAGCTGAGGGTGTTAATTTTCTGTAAGCACAAGGTATTGTCATAATGAATAAAATAGTTAGATTTACTCAATTAAGCGGCAGCAGTTTCCTTTAATCCCGTCGTCCAATTCACAATTCGCCTATGGTGAAGAAATTTACGCTACTACTATCCCTCGTTTCCCTCTTCTTGCTGCATCGTATCAGTGCGCAGCAAACCATTCCATTGTATTTTGAAGATTTCAACAGCGGAACTGCAGCATTCACGTTGAACAGTGCATCTGGGTTAGGCAGTAATTCCGGCACGAATGAATGGATCATCAATAATTCTTTCAATGGGAATGGGCTTTATCCCAATACACCGGATGAAACACAAACGGTAAGCGGAACCATTACCGGTGCACCTTATAGCAGTTACCTGCATATCAATGATTTCAACAATACCGCAACGGCTGCCAATGGAAATTATGATCCAGCCGCGGCATCAGACAGGATGGCGGTGATGAGTTCCGGATTTTGCACCCTGAGTCTTACCGATGTCACTTTTACATTCTTTTATTTGTGTGAAGGAAATGCCAGTGACTATGGACAGCTTTATTATAGCCTTGATGGCGGCGCAACATGGATACAAACTGGC
>JBGAWA010000007.1:12464-62688 GCA_044227805.1 Chitinophagales bacterium
GCTTCAATATAATAATACTTCGCTTTGGAAATATGAATCGGTAACAGATCCTGCATTTAATAATCAGGTGGATATCAGGTTTGCTTTCCGGTGGGTAAATAATTCTGGTGTCACAGCTTCAGTTTCGTTTTGTGTTGATGATATAAAGGCGGTCGGAACGTATGATGATGTAAATAATCCGGTTACCATCGACATTACCTCTGTAAGTCCTAACCCGGTTTGCCAGGGAGGCGTGCTCATCATTTTCTTCGAATTGTCGCAACCGCTGTGTGATGGCACGTATGAAGTAGAAATGTCGAATGGCTCCGGTAATTTCTCCAATCCTTCAGTGCTTGGCGTCTTTACCATTTATGCAGGACAGACAAGTGGAGGTGTTGGTGTTTATATTCCAACCACGGCGCCACCGGCAGGTTGTTATGAAGTCAGGATCAATCGGGTGTCCCCGCCGCCGGAGATTACGGGTACCGCCAGTATTTGCTTTGAGATTGAAGACTGTCCGAATGTGATAACAACATTGCAGCCACCGGTAACATACGGACCTGATACGCTCTGCACGCACAGTGTGATTGATGTTCCATTTTATTCAACCGGTGTTTTCAATGGCAGCAATCAATACATCGCTGAATTGTCAGATCCGAGCGGCAGTTTTGCTGCACCCCAATTATTAGGATCATCGCCCGATCCCAACACCTATGATCCTGCATTGGGTTCTCCTCCCGGAAGTGTTTCAGGGTTGGTTCCCACCACAGCACCAGGATGCAATTATTATGTGCGTGTTCGCTCCACAAATCCTGTTGCTGTAGGTTCAGTATGGGGACCGTTTTGTATTCATAATTGCGACGTTACCACCAATAACATGGAGGATATCGCCGTCTGCATCACTGATAATGTCGGAGTGGATACCGTGATCAATATTGATATTAATACCTGGCCGCCGGGCGCTACCTATGGACCGACCAATCAATTCCAGGTGCAGATTTTGAACTCTTCTACCTATACCATTTTGAACACAGGTACCTTAGGTTCCATCAATGCAACATCCAGCACAACACTTACGCTATCGATTCCCGGTCTGCTCAGTCTTGTCCCAATTCTCGGTCCGCCAGGATATGGATTGTATTATATGCGTATTGTGGCAACGGATGTGAATCCCAGCAGTCAGAGTTATGGCTCGCTGGTTCACCTGCAGATTGGTTATGAAGACACAATTCCGCCAATATTAACGGCAGACGATACCCTTATCTGTGCCGGCGACTATCTTACCTTGCTGTTTTCACCTTACCATTACGGTTCACAATATGAATGGCATTCGCCTAACCTGAACAATGGTGTTCCGTTTTTCTGGCCGGGTGCAGGTATTATTATCGGATTCCCCAATAATTTTCCTCCCGGCACTTACTGGTTTACGGTGCGTGAATATAATAATGGTTGTTATGGTCCGTGGGCTGATACAGTGTATGTAACGCTTATAACCACACCCGCAACAGGAATTGTGGGTCCATTTAGTGTATGTGAAGGTGATACCCTTAATTATCATGTTACATTCTATTCAGGAACTTATTACGACTGGGCATCTTCATGGGGAAATATTATTGATACTTCCAACAGTGAAATAACAGTCGTGTTTGACTCTTCAGGTACTGCCACGATATCTGTATTTGCTCTCAACGAATGCGGGCAGGCTAACGGAACAAAGACTATTACAGTACATCCGCTTCCTGACATCACAGCACCACCGGATACAGCAGTCTGCCCGGGTGCTTTGGTCTTTCTCAATGCAAGCAGTTCTGCTACCAATGTCAACTGGTCAATCAGCGGAGGGGGAGCAACGGTTCCGAATCCAACAACGGTAGTAGCAGCAGATACCAATGCCGTTTATGTCGTCACAGCCACCACTACTTTTAACTGTGATAAATCAGACACAACATTGTTAAGTGTTTTTCCTCCTGTGTTGGCTGATGCCGTAACGAATGACATAACCTGCAACCAGGCTGATGATGGTATGGCCATAGCGCTGGCCGATAGCGGATTAGCACCGTATCAGTATCATTGGAATTCAACGCCTCCACAAACCACAGATACTGCAGAAGGATTGCCACCCGGTACATTTACATTAATTGTTACTGATGCGAATGGATGTGTTGATAGCATTTTCATCACAATAAATGAACCGCCGGCCATTGCCGTTGAAATGAGTACTTCTCCGGAATCATTCTACCAGTCACATGATGGAACAGCTGTAGCAACGGGCTATGGAGGAACGGAACCTTACAGCTATTTGTGGAATACCGATCCTGCTCAGTCGGCTGATACCGCCAAAGGATTGAGCTCCGGATGGTATATCGTGGAAGTGACCGATGCTAATGGATGTAAAACAATTGACTCGGTGTTCGTTGAATCGGCACCCAATACACTGGGTATTCCCAATGCATTTACTCCTAATGGAGATGGCTTAAATGATTTATTCCAGGTACACAACCTGAACATCGCAACATATAGTTGTAAAGTGTTTAACAGATGGGGACAAATGATATTTTTCACCAACGATGTTAATGAAGGTTGGAATGGTGAATTCAAGGGTATTCCCGAAGAGACCGGCACCTATGTTTATTTTGTCAGTGTGACCTATCTTGATGGCACTGCGGAAACCAGGAGAGGTAATGTAACGCTGATACGTTAAGTCCCGCATTTCGAAGTTCTTAAGCATCGGGGATGACCATTCTTCGATCAGGTGTGCCAGAACCACCTGATGAAACAAATGAAATTGATTCTTTGTGTTTCAAATTAATGTAATCCTGCCGCTAAAGGGAAATGCAAGGGCTATAATCATTATTAGCCTGTTGCTTTTTTGACTGATGGGCAGGTGCCATATCTTAATCCGTTGTGTCAACCGCCGGATAATATGTGATTAACAGTGAAATAGTATATTGCCTGCAACATTCCATTCCATGATTGCTCCTCACCGCAAACGTTTATTGGCTTTCAGTGCCGTCTATTTTGTAGTTTATTTTATCGGAGCTGCAGTTTATTTTAAGGAGCGCATTTTTCTGGATGGCGCCTATTATTTTTTTCATGTCGTTCAATCGCAGCAGTTCCATGTGGAGCATCAGCGATTTATCCTGGTACCTTCACAATTGCTGACCTGGTTGGGTGTCCGGCTTCATTTGCCGCTTCAGCTGGTTTTGATGCTGAACTCATTAAATCCGGTACTGTATTTTTTATTGCTTTTTGGGGTGTGTTTTTATGTTTTGAAGGATGAGGCAGGTTGCTGGACGTTATTGTTTTTAGGTGTTTGCGGTGTTTACTTCCTGTATTTTGTCCCCATGTATGAGGTGTGGTATGGTGCGCTATTGCTGGTAGTATTCTCATCGATGATGAACCGGCAGTTTTATCAGTATCCATATCAGCTTGTTTGGCTTGGCCTTGTAGTTTTGACGCTATTGTTTTCTTATCCGCTGATGATCATAGGGTTCCTGTTTTTTACCCTCTATCATTTTCTGGAGATAAGGAAAATACCGGTTAGGGTTGCAGTATTTTTTATCGTGCTTGTTTTCGGATGGCTGACCTGGAAGACCTTGTTTATTTCAGATTATGAAAACGGAAAAATAAGTTATCCGTTTTCGCGGATCGGCATCACGCTTCAGGAAAATTTTACACCGATAAGCAATATTAAAGCACTGTTTGTTTTCCTGTTCACCGTTTACACTGAATCGATGGTGATGCTATTGATCGTCGTGGTGATGTTGTTGCTGAGAAAGGCGTATGATAAGGTATTCCTGATCCTTGCTTTTAGTGGTGGCTATATTTTGCTGATTAACATCACCCATAACTTTCCTTGGAATCATACCAATTATTTTGAACGCATGTACCTCTTGTTGATTCCTTTGGGCATGATTCCCTTTCTTCGCGAAATTTATATTCCGTCAAGACATAAAAGGGTGATGGAAATTTTGTTTGTGTTGATCATACTTTACAGGGGTTTACTGATTGAATTGCATGCCATCGTTTACAGCGACCGTATGGAGCGAATTGAAGAGTTTATCGAAATGGCACATCAGCAAGGGGGGGCTAAATTTTCTGTGAATGCAGATGAGTATCCAGGTGACCGGGCATTGAATGAATGGAGTTTTCCAATGGAGACCATCCTGTTTTCTTCCATGGAAAACGGAAATCAAACCGTGGCTATATCCTTAAAGAGCGATCTGGAGGCCAGGGAAGTGGATACACTACTAAACGGGCAGAACTTTCATCTCCGGCTGAATGAAGTATTCAACGACGACTGGTTAAATCAGCAATATTTTCATTTGCAACATGGTTCTTATGTACCATTGCAAAAATTGAAATGAAACAGTAACGTTCATATTCTGCAAATGGAAACTAAAGGGTGCCTACCTTTTTTTCAATAAGATATTACGTCCGATTCTCCAAAGTGCAAAGACAAGTGCGCCTTGTAAAATATTGCCTCCTTTGCCAGCCAGCAGCTTCACGATTTTGGTATTGTTGGTGGAGGCGAAATCCGTAACCGTTTTGTTCAGCCACTTAACAACTTTGTACAGTAAATCATTCGTATGATCATCAAATGGAAGCAATCCTTTGATGATCACTTCGGGATAATTTTTTTTGAGTTGCGAGAGACCCTGTTCCAGTTTAACCTTTTTTACCTCACAAACCGCTTTCAGCCGTTGCTGTTCCAGCTGTAGGGAGGTAAGATCCACCACTTTTATTTTCTTATGCAGGCTCATGAGTTATCGGATTCACCGCTTTGATCTGAAAGGTTGAACTCGTTTTGCGCTTCGACAGGGTTTTCTTCAGCATTGTCATCCTCAAATAAAGCCTGAATGATTTTATTGGTCATAGGTTTTTCTAATGCGCTTTCCCGTTTCACAATTAACAGAATCAGTAAAATAATAAACACTACGCCAACAATGGAAAAGCCGAGGGCATTGGAGCCGAACAGGTCTGCCAGCAGGAAGCCTGACATCAGGCCAAGAAATACTACGGTAAAGCAGGCTAACAATCCGATTATCAGAAAGGACAGGATGACAGCAGTAACTTTGGCAATTTTCCCGAATAGCTGCAAGCGTGACAATTGCAGTCGTGCCTGCAGATATTCAGCACCTGCTTCCCGTAAATGCCAGATAAATGATTTTTGTTCTTCTTCCTCCATGACTATGCTTTATTCAACAAATCATTAAATTTAGTTTTAAGCTCCTCCACGATTTGTTTCCCTTTTTCGAGTTCTGTTTCCAGTTCATGCTTTACTTTGCCAGCAGTATCTTTTAGATCCTGTACCAATTCCTCTTTGTTGTCGGAGGCAAGATAATAGCCTACAGCTGCTCCAGCGGCCGCTCCAATAAGCAGTGCCAGGAAAAATTTTGAATTGTTGTTCATGATGTAGTTATTTTTAATAAACTCAAAATTAACATAACTGGCCGCAACAGGCTGTGATAAATGTCAGTTTTGCAGAACCGGCCAGTAAAATCGCAAAAGAGCATGCCTGAAGGGGTTTCTTGCGGACTGTTGAACCGAGCATGAAACCATTATACTAATAAGGGGCATTCTTGCCATTAACCTTCCAGTTAAGCACCTCATCCACACTGCCCGTGGCAATTGAGTGATAATTCTGCCTGGCTTTACGGTAAATGGCAAATGCCATTTGTTTCGTTTCTTCTGATTGCATCATTGTTTCATATAAAGGCATCAGAAATTTTCTTCGGCCAACGCTCATTAAAAAGGATTCCATAGCCGGATAGGCTGGAGAGTATTGATTTGTAATAGCTCGTTCAAACCATTCAACGGCTATTTCACTATTTCCGGTTGATGTGAAGTTGAAAAGAGTATCGAGTTCCGTCATCTTTTCAGCAGGAAGGTAAGTGGGTAATCCTTGCAGAAAATAGATCCATTCCTGCGCCACCCAATTTTTAGTGTCCAGTTGATTTGCCGGTACTCCACTATCGTATAACCTAATCATTGCGGTAACTCTTTCAAACCGGTCTGAAATAACTGCGGTGCAACTATCGGGAATACCAGGCCCGTAAATCCACTTATGATAATCGAATTCTTCCAGCGGCATACTATCTTTCTTTATCAGTTCACTTTCAAGATACAGGACAAATTTCTCCGTTGTCATGCTTTGAAAAGCATATTTTGCAAAGTAGGATTTAAGGAAGCCATCAAATTTCGCGCGGCCTGATTTTGTTTCGAGGCATCTTAGCAGCAAAGCGCCTTTTTCGTAGGCGATGGAATTCATGCCATCACCCGGATCACGATTTCTGAGGTCAAGTTTCAGCCAGGTATCCCTGTTATTTGCACCAAAATCTGCCAACTCTTCCTGTAGGTCATTCATGCCCAGCAGCCATTGCATATCTGAAAAATCTTTACCATACAGTTCTTCATCAATGCGGCGTTCAAAATAATCGGTAAATCCTTCATTCAGCCAGAAATCGTTCCATGTGGCATTGGTGACCAGGTTGCCACTCCAGCTATGGGCCAGTTCATGGCAAATCAGGCTCACTAACGACCTGTCGCCGGCGATCACGGTAGGAGTGGCAAAGGTTAACCTTGGATTCTCCATGCCGCCAAAAGGGAAACTCGGAGGCAGCACGATTACATCGTAACGGTCCCAGCGATAGGGGCCATACAATTTTTCAGCGGCAGCAACCATTTTGGGAATATCTGCAAACTCCCATGCTGCTTTTTCGAGTATCGAAGGTTCGGCATAAACGCCGGTATTTTCGCTGAGTGCCTGAAAGCGAAGGTCTCCAACGGCCAGTGCCATCAGGTAGGATGGAATAGGTTGCGTCATACTGAAATGATAACGACCCTTCTCATTTTTTACCTGCGGATTGGATGCACTCATAACAGCCATCAGTTGTACAGGAACTTTTACGTCTGCTTCATAGGTGAAACGAATGCCGGGACCATCCTGGCACGGAATCCAGGTGCGGGCAAGAATGGCTTCTGATTGTGTAAACAGAAAAGGATACAGCTTGTCGGCGGTCTGCTGCGGAGAAAGCCATTGTATGGCAGCGGCACCCGGTGAGGTAGAATAGTAAATGTTAACTTTCGTGGTAGCGGGCGTAATCTTAATTCGTAATGGTTTCCCCAGGTACTCGTTATTTGGACCCAATGAAAAGCTTGCTGCTCTTTCCTCATCGCCGGTAGTGACTTTTCGAATGGAAAGATCCCTGGTGTCAAATATGATTTCATGCGCATCAGCTGATGGTTGTATGGACCATGAAGCTTTTCCGGAGATTATCTTCTTCTGAAAATTGACAGTTACTTGCAGTTCAAGGTGATTTACAACAGCAACGGAAGGTTGTGCGAATGAATGAACATCCATTACCTGGCCCTGTGCAAATGCATGAACAACGGCAATACAGCAAAAGAAAATTAAAACTGTTCCGCGCGGATCAAATTTTATAGCCACGAAGCATTTGTTTTATACAAAAAAGTATCACTTGCCGTTTGCCGCATCAGCTTTTTTCTTCCCATATCATGCAAAGATGGATGATTGTTTCCACGGCTTTCTCCATATCCTGCACCGAGACCCATTCCTGTTTGGAGTGGAAGGCATGTTCGCCGGCGAATAAGTTAGGGCAAGGCATACCCATAAAAGATAAACGGCTGCCATCTGTACCACCGCGGACACTTCTTCGTTCGGGTTTCAAGCCGGCGCGTTTAATAGCTTCCATGGCATAAGCGCCAACCTGCGGATGCTGATCAATAATCGCTTTCATATTACGGTATTGTTCCGTCACCACAAATTCGAAAGATGAGTTAGGGTAATTCTTGAGCGTCTGCTCAGCAATTTGCCGGAGGAATTGTTCCTTTTGCTGCAAGCCATCATCCTTGAAGTCGCGAATGATGAACTTAACGGTGGCTTGTTCCAGTGTTCCGTTGATACCGGACGGATGAATAAATCCTTCCATGTTGTCGGTCGTCTCCGGCGACAAGGAATCTTTCGGTAATGCATCAATAATTGCTGCAGCAATTTTGATGGCATTCTCAATTTTATCTTTTCCGAAACCAGGATGTGCACTCACACCGTGCACGATCAGTGTTACGAGGTCAGCGGAGAAGGTCTCGTCTTCCAGCGTTCCTGCGGCTTCACCGTCTATGGTGTAACCAAATTGAGCACCCAGTTTTTTGATATCTACATGGTCAACCCCATGACCGACTTCTTCATCGGGTGTGAAAAGAAGGCGGATAGTACCATGTTTTAATTCCGGGTGCTGAATCAAAAAATGAGCAGCATCCATGATAGCCGCCACCCCTGATTTATTATCCGCACCCAGCAATGTGGTGCCGTCGGCAGTGATGATATCATTTCCAGCCTGGGCCTGCAGATCGGGATGTTCGGAAGGCCGGATAATCACCGATGGATCGCCGGGAAGCACAATCTCCTGCCCGTTGTAGTTACGGTGAATGACCGGTTTCACATTTTCTCCGCTGCAATCAGGTGAGGTGTCAACATGGGAGCAGAAGCAAATCGCAGGAACAGGCTTCTCAGACGTAGCAGGAATGGTTGCGTAAACAATCCCATATTGATCCAAAGCTGCATCCTGAATTCCCATGCTCTGCAGCTCCTCCACTAAAAGCCTGGACAGGTTTTTTTGTTTTTCTGTAGTAGGTACTGCAGTAGATTCAGGATCAGATTGCGTATCAATCGTTACATATCTCAGAAACCTTTCGGTCACGGTGTGTTGAATCGTCAATTCAGCCATATCGCATGTTTATCAGCGTTAAAAATACCGATTGATTTGTTAAGAAGAAAGTGAATGTAATTTCATGGGGCATTTTCAAGCTTGCCGTAGAATAGGTATCTTCCATCGTAATAAAAATGACCTTATGAAGTTTGCAGTTTACTTTCTCGCTGTTAGTTTGTTGTTAGCCTGCAAGGAAGAACGTAAGCAGTTGCCGGACATTTCTGGTTTTCTTCCCGAACAACAACAAACACCTGATTCCACGGCTCGGCCCCGTGGTCAGAGAATCTTTAAAGGGTTATTTGTAACAGGCAGAAACATGAATAACTTCCGAAGCTGTGACAGTGAAAGGGACAACTATTATGTGGTTGATTCCACCCATCAGTTAGATGAACTTTATAATACTATTTTTCAGAGTTCACCTGCATTCCCGTTTGAATATGTGTATGTAGAACTGATGGGGGAGTTACAGCTTGCCGATAAAGCAGCTGCCATGCATGGCTTTGACAGTTCAATCGTCGTGTATGATATTCTGACTTTTGAACAGAAAAATTACAGGAACACCTGCATTCCTTATGATTTTTGGGCAATAGGGAATGAGCCTGATTGGTCATTGCAGGTGTCGGCACGGGAAGGCATTCTCGCCTTGAAGGACTATAGCAGCAACGAGGTGTTTCTTTTCGAATATTTCGATCCGAAAATAATCAATGATGAAGTGTACACCTACTATTCAAATAACTACGCCACGCAGACTTCCATCAATGCGGTCTTCAAGCGAGTCAATTGCAGTGATGGTGTAACTGGCAATGATTATGAATATTCCTCAACGGTTATTATCAATGGCAAGCGGTTTACAGGCTGTGGTATTCGTGGAAGCGAAGTGAAATAAAATGTATCAGCCACACACATGATAACTTTCTATTTGCCAGATGTGGTTGGCATCAGACGGGCATGCTTGAAACTACTTCCTCCGGTTTTCGGATGGCCGAGTCACTTGGCCTGTTATCTTGTTTGGCAAGAAAATATTTAATACCCGGGCCAGCCATAACAATAGTGACAAATGTCATGATGACCAGTCCGACGAATATTTTTTCATCTATAATTTTGGCTTGGAGTGCAACAAGTCCTAGCACAATTTCCTGCGAGCCACGTGCATTCATGCCAAATCCAACGGCAATGGCTTTGTTGTTTTTGAAGCCGCTGAGACGCGCTCCGATATAGCCACCGAAAATTTTTCCTGCAATGGAGATAGCTAAAACAAAGACAACAATAGCAAGATCAAAGTTGGTTACGAAATTGACCTTTAAACCAATTGAAACAAAAAACAAAGGTGAGAACACATAGGTAACAATATCATGAAAAGTTTCCTTTGCTTTCTCACTGAAATAAGGGGAGTTTCCAACAGCAACCCCCATGATAAATGCACCAAATATGGCTTTAATACCCAGCCATTCCGTAAAAATGCCACTCAGGAGGCAGAGGATCATAGCTAATGATAGTTCAGCACCAGGTTTTGATAACTTATCGTTGGCAAAACGCAGGATTGGATTAACTATCATTGTTCTGCCGATAGAAATCAGGAAGGCCGTGTATCCGGCAATAATAAGGAGGACGGTGATGGCGCTGAATTTACTTTCAGCTTTAAGATCTGCTATCGTGATTACCACTGAGAACAGCATCCAGCCGATGATATCATCGATCATGGCAGCCGTCATCATCAGGTTGCCGAATCTTGATTTAATCATATCAATGTCAATCAGGATCTTTGCCATTACGCCTAATGCGGTAATGGAGAGTGCTGTTCCCATAAAAAGTGCTGGCGCCAGTTTGTTTTCCGTAGGCTGGCTGAAGAAGACGCTATAAAACAACCAGGTAACGCTAAAGCCCAATGCCAATGGGAAGATGATTCCCGATAAGCTGATTTTTGCCGCGGCCTTTCCCCTGGTACGAATATTTTCAAGCCTCACTTCCATACCGGCAATAAACAGGAGTAGCATCACACTTAATCTTGAAAGCCCGTCGAATGCAACGGAAGACTGCTTCGGGTCAATAAACACTGATTGAAAAAATCCGGGAAACAGGGTACCTATAAAGGAAGGGCCTAATAAGATACCACCGAGCAATTCACCAATAATAGCTGGAAGCCCTATTTTCTTAAAGAGTTCACCCATTATTCGGGCAGTACTTAACAAGATAGCCAAGATGACGAGAAACTCCAATACCTCATTTGTAGCTAATTTACCCATGATCGTTTGATTAATGATTGATTGTGTTACGAATTTGGTCGGCCTACTTCTACAGAATCGGTCGTACTTTGTTACAGTTTTTCAGGTAATTTCTTCCGAATTTGCTGTATTCTTCTTTGGTAATTACTTCTACCAACTTAGTAGAACTTTTCGAAAGGTAGAAAGATTTTCTGAAAATCATCCAATTTTCAGCATTGCATTCCTTAAATCCGCGGCTGTTTTGAATTACAAAACGTGGGTTTGAATGTAATATGACTCCCGCTTAATTGATAGATGGCTGTTATAGCAAGCGCTGACATTGGGTTACACCATGTTGGAATTATTGGTGGCATTATTCATTAGTATATTCGGGGTCATACAGAGTCGATGCTTGATCAGTATTGGCATCCGGACAGGAATTCGCCATGGGGTTGCGGTGTCAGCCAAAAGGGTACAGCATTGAAACGTTTTTTTTGTACAGTAAAATATAGGCTGATTGAATTTCCCGATCCGCTGATAAATCAAATTTATGCTGTAATGTGTAACAGCCTGAAGTTTTGATGCAAGGCATCCTCCAACGATGTTTTGTCTAAAATTGACACCGTTGCATCTCTGACCATCTTCATCACTTTGCGGATTTCGCAGGTCCGTTCATCCTTGCAATCATAACAGGGCTGATATGCCCTTTCACTTACACATGGCAATGGTCCCAAAGGGCCATCCAGGATACGCACAATTTCTCCCATGCTGATTTTGTCAGGATGTCGTGACAGGAAATAGCCACCGTTTCTTCCCATACGGCTTTGTAATATGTTTGATCTTTTCAGCTCAAGTAAAATTTTCTCAAGGAATTTGCGCGGTATATATTCCTTTTGCGACAATTCAGCAATATTGATATTGCCATCTTCCTTGCTATGATTTTTGGCAAGGTAGAGCACAGCCTTTAAACCATATTTGGCCTTTTTTGAAAGCATGTTAGCCATTTTGTGAAATGCTGAAGAAGGAGATTATTGAGTAGTAATTGATTTCTTAGCCGAATTTCTCAGGAATGATTTGCCTGTCGTTTTTCTTAATAAAACCATTGAAGGCCTGATGAAGAACTCGAAAGGGTGATCCTGAAAGTAACCGGAATTGGCATCCTTGTTAAGCAATTTCCGCTGGTGAGAAGGTGATTTTGTATCTTTCATCAACAACAATTATGGTTATCAACTAATGGTTCCTTTCACATATTCGCGCGTCATTTCTTCCTTCGGATGCTCGAGTAATTGCTGTGCCGGACCATGTTCAACAATTTCACCCAGGTACATAAAAACTATATAATCTGCAATGCGTCTGGCCTGCCGAAGTATATGTGTGACCATAACAATGGTGTATTGATCCTTCAGTTCTACAAACTTTTCTTCAATACGCTGGCTGCTGATGGGATCGAGTGCAGAAGTTGGCTCATCGCCAAGAATAATCTCAGGCTCTACTGCCAGTCCGCGTGCCAGGCATAACCGTTGCTGCTGGCCGATTGAAAGTTTTGTAGCAGGCTGATGTAAGCGATCCTTTACTTCGCTCCATAAACTGGCTTGTTTAAGATAGTATTCCACTTTTTCGGACAGTAAGTTTTTTTTGCGTAAGCCATGAATCCGCATGCCATAGGCAATATTATCGAAGATAGACATCGGTAGAGGCATGGGACGTTGAGATAACAATCCCATTTTTTTGCGTATGTGTGTCACTTCGACATTCTTACCATAAATATTTTCACCATCTAACAGCACCTCGCCGCTTATTTTGATTCCATCGGATGATTCAATGAGCCGGTTAAATGTTTTCAGTAAGGTTGTTTTGCCACAACCTGAAGGCCCGATGATGGCCGTAATCTTCTTATCAGGAATATCAATCGATACATCTTTAAGTATCCTGGATGAACCATAACTGATATTCAGGTTGCGTACACTAAGGTGTGTTTTTGCATTATGCGTGGACAGCCCGTTGTGCAGTGCATTGGTGCTTTCTTTGAATGAGGTGATGGATGGAGCCTCAGCGAACGTGGTAGATGAAGTTTGCATGGTTAGAGGATTTTATTTGATGACATTTTTGTTAAACCTTTTCGACAGCATGCGGCTGCTGATACTGATAATGAGAATCATGATTGTCAGAATCAGGGCTGATGCATACGCCCGGTCAACTACTTCGGAAATAGGTGAACCTAACTGGAAGAAAATGGCGAGCGGCAGAGTAGCGGCAGGCTGCAGTATGGATGTTGGAACATTATCAGTGAAACCTGTCGTAAATATCACAGAAGCCGCATCACCGATGGCGCGTCCGAATCCAAGCAGCATGGCAGTCAGTATGCCGGGAGAAGCTTGCCGGAGAATCACTTTAATGGCGGTTTCCCATTTTGTAGCACCCAATGATAATGAAGCATCTCCCAGTTCTTTGGGTATTGTCCGGATAACTTCATCCATGGTGCGGGCCATGATGGGCAATACCAGCAATCCTACCGTAATAATTCCGGCAAGCAGCGAAACCTTCAGCCCGAAATAGATCATGATAATAAAGCCAAAGGCGCCATAGACAATGGAAGGTATGCCATATAATATATCGAGTGATGTTCTTATATACTGGGCGAATCGTGAATTGGCGGGAGCGTAAACATTCATATACACAACTACAGGAATACTGAGTAGTAGTGAGAATATACTAGCTCCAAATCCCAGGTAAAGTGAACCGACAATCGCATTGAGCACACCACCTTCCTTGCCAAGATAAAATCCACCGCTTGGTGACTTGGAGATCATATCCCAGCTCATGGCCGGTATGCCCTTCACCAATATGGCAAGTAAGATCACAAAGAGGCTTCCAATAATAATGATGGTGGCTATCCTGATGAGAATATTAAATAATCTCTCTTCGAAATTTCTCCAAAACATAGAATTTGCAGTTTAGTTGTTGTTATTATTGGGTATCATCAGGCTGTCACGCCATTCTTCGTTCAACCCGCATCATCACTATTCGCGCTGCGACATTAAAGAGCAGGATAACCGTGAGTAGCAGGAGAGAGGCGAACATCAAGGCCGAGTCATACATAGGAATCGACATCATTTCGCCGTAGTTATTGGCTATCAGTGCCGGCAAAGGGTAGCCGGAATCAAAAACAGAGTGTGGAATGATGGCTGTATTTCCAACTACCATTAACACCGCCAGAGTTTCACCAAATGCGCGGGAAAAACCAAGTACGATGGCGGCAATGATTCCGGGCGCTGCTTTTTTAAGCACTACTTTTTTAATGGTTTCCCATTTATTGGCACCGAGAGAAAGAGAGGCTTCTCTCAGTTCAACAGGTACTGTCCGCAGCACTTCCAGCATAATGTGGATGACAATTGGAAAAACCATTATGGCCAACACCAGACCGCCTGCGAGTATGCTGTAGCCGGTGGTATCTTCCTGTCCGAATGCCGGAGCCAGCGTACCTGCAATAAATGGAACAATCATGATAACGCCCCATATGCCGAAGATGACTGAGGGTAGTCCGGCGAGGATGTCAACCAGGGATGTTACAAAATTCTTCACACGTTTACTGGCATACTCTGAAAGATAAATGGAGCAAAGAATGCATAGTGGCACTGCAATCACGATTGAAATTATCGTAATATATACAGTGCTTACTATATAAGGTAAAAAGCCGAATTGGTTCTTGGCCGGTTTCCAAATGGATTTCGTAAGCAGATCTGCGAGGGAATGAGATTCTAAAATGGGGAGGGACTTTGTATAAAGCCCTCCCACTATCAGGAACAGCAGAAGACCGGTAAGGACGCTAAGGCACAAAACGGATTTACCGGCTATGTTGTCCTTGAGTATTCGTAAAGTCAGACTCATGGCCGGATTATTAATTGGATGTTGTTAATGCGGTTATTTCTTTTTTCAACAGGTCTGCGGGGAGCTTAACAAACCCGGCTTCATCCAGGTATTTCTGACCATCAGATAACACCCATTGCAGAAAGGCGACCATTAAAGGATTGGAAGGTTTACCCTTGGTAACGAGATAGAGCGCACGGGCAGGCGGGGAAGGGTATGCACCGCTTAAGATCGCGTCATCAATAATATCGAGCGAACCATAAACATTTTCCGCGGCATCATAGACGCGGTTGTTGTTCAGATCAATAGGGCAGGGGAATAAGCCTGGTTGCGGTTTGCGGCTCTTGTTATCATACACAAAATTAATGTTATTAAAGCCCATGGCCAGCGGATCTTTTGCTACTGCCTGTGCGAGGCCGGGATCACCGAAGATACCTGTTCCAGCCAGGTCCTCCTGTTTGTAGGAACTGCCTAAAAACTTAGCCCAGGACTCTGCTGCCCCAGCTGCATCAGAGCGGGTAAATACTTTTATCGGTTTCATGCTTTTATTGCCCAGCACTTCCCCCCAAGTGGTAATTTCACCCGTGATAAATATTTTATAGAACTGATCACGCGTGATACCTTTCTGCTTGATAAGTTCGATATAAGGATTGTTCGGATTAATGACTGGTATAACGGCATCTTTGCAGACAGCAACGCCGTAAGCGCCTTTTTTGACCTCTTCGGGTGAGATGTCTCTTGACACCATTCCGAAGTTCACTGTACCCGACAATACATCGGTCATTCCTTTTCCCGCACCGCCTCCCTGTATGTCAAAGGTGACACCGGGGTTTAACTTCTTAAATTCTTCACCCCATTTAACAGCCATTGGGTATAATGCATAAGCACCGGACATGGTGATTTTTCCGGAAAGTGCTTTGGGTTCATAGCTGGTAGTGCAGGCCGATATTTTCTGCGGTGCTGTAAAGTTCAGCAATACGGCAAGCGGGAGAAGCAGCAATAGAGGGAGTAACTTTTTTGGGGTCATGATATCTTTTGTTTAGGTTAATTAAAAGCTTGAATTTGTCTGAAGCGTCAAAAGTAAAATTCTTTTTTATAAAATCTACTAAATCTATAGAATAAATTAGAAAGATAGATTAAATCGTAAAGTAAGTTAAAAAGGAGGCGCTTTGCCGAGCGCCTTCCATTCATTATATTTCTAAAAGAAAATCTGTGCCTGCACAGACAACAGATCATTTTTCTTCTGAGTATCCGCACCATCTTCATGTCTCATGTCATATTGGAGCTGGATTTTTGTGAATTGGGCAAAGTAGTAGTTTAACCCGAAACTCGTCACGCTGGTGGCATCCTTATCTTTGTCCTTGTTAGGGTCATAGGAATCATACTTTACCAGTACAGCGAATTTTTTTGGTATGATATATCCTTCTAACAGGCCATAATATCCGCCTTTATTGGTGGCACTGTCAACTCCCTGTAAGTATTCAAATGCCGCATAAATGCGTTTACCGTCTTCATAGGCCACATCAAATCCTAACCGATTCCTGTCTTTGGGCGTTTTTTTATCTCCTCCGTAAGTTGCCTTTCCATTATAAAAGGAGCCTCCTATAGCAAGATTTTTTATGGGGCGTGCCACAATCCTTCCTGCTATGTCTTTGTGAGCATCAGCATCGGATACATTGATACCGCTTCCATTAAAGAGTCCAAATGAGTAGTCCACCCAATTGGCATTGGTGGCTGCATTGGGAATACCACCGCTGAACAGCAAACCGATATCTCGTCCATTATTATTAACGGCTGTGGTTGAGTTGGCTGTTGCCAGCACATCTCTGGAGCGGGACGTAAGCGCTTCCACTGCTTGTGAGCGGCTCAAACTATGAATATCATAGTCAGTGCGAAGGCTCTCATAGGATAGGGGTACCTTCTGCTGTCCAATGGTGAGCTTGGCAAACTTATTATAGGTGTAGGCAGCACTAGCATCCATCAGCCGGACGGTTGGCGGTGCAAAATCAGCCTGGAAGTTATAAGCTAAATTTTTCAGGACAGTTCCTCTCAATATCAACCGGGCGTTTCGTATATCAAATCCATTGGCTGGTTTGCCCAGTGCAGGATCTGTGAAATTGTATTGGTAACGGACCTGGCTGTAACCATTGAGTGTCATTTTTGCGGTGATAGATGACACGGGGAAGGTGACCATTTGCGGCGGAGGTACTTGTTCTTTTTTAGGAGAATCTGCCTGCATTATTTCAATAGCCGGAAGATCGGCAGCGATTACTTTACCGCTTGTAGCAGCTACCAAACAGCTGCCGCGGAAGAAAATAATAAGAAGGAACAGCGTAAGGGAATGCGTAAATTTCTTTGTCATAAAAAAGGGATTTGGGTTAGTGAGTGTGCAAAAATAGATAAAATCTATAGAAATGATAGAATAGTAGAAAATATTTTTTTTCGGCGTTTCAGTGGATGAGTTGGCCTTTGATTTTTAATGGTGAAATCCCGCTGTAGCAGCGTAAAAGGTGCGTTTTGCTACTGCATGACAAGTAGGATAAGATCGGATGAGAAAATAATCTTTGTAGTAAAAATGCTGTCGATAGTAAACCCTCTGCTGTTTAAACCGAAAAGTTCGGTTTAAGCAGGAAGGTTCATGAAGTCGAAATAGTGATGAAGTCTTCCGGTATCAGCCAATTATTTTCATGCATAACAAATAAGGATGGAAACAGGAGGTTTTAAGAATAAGTAAAATTTATTTTTCCTTTCCGGCAAACGACAATTACTATTTTACATAGGATAAATCACTTACAAATGGAAGGTAAGAAGCAACGATAATGATGATTTTTTCAGCTGCAAAAACATACAGCTTCCTTGGTGTTACTTGTGAAGAGAGAGTTGGAATGCATAGCATCGGCAAGTGAAGTGCGATCGAGGATATGCGCTGTTGCATCACGCACATGTTTCATCACTTTCCGGATTTCACAGGTGCGTTCATCTTTGCATTCCACACACCTTACATAGGCCGATTTGCTGACACATTGGACCGCTGCCAGTGGGCCATCCAATATTCTGATGATCTGCCCCAGGTAAATTTTATCAGGTGACTTAGCTAAGGAGTAACCGCCACCTTTTCCCATTCTGCTGTAGAGAATTCCTTGTTTTTTGAGTTCCAGTAAAATGTGTTCCAGGAATTTTTTGGGGATATATTCGGCAGCGGCTAAATCGGAAATTAAAACAGGACCATCCTCGTAGTGACGGGCCAGGTAAAAAGCAGCTTTCAATCCGTACTTCGCCTTATGTGATAACATGCTACAAGATAATTTTATTTTCAAAGATGATAACAACGGAAACAGGGGAGGTGTTGCAAAAATTATTTTGTACGGCAGGTTCTCTTAAAGCCTGCATTTGCAGCGTGTCTTGTAGTGGATTTTTAGCTATTACAAAGCCGATTGTGTACATTAGGATTCACCTTTTTTATTACTGTCAGACTGTGAGTATACAGCAAACTGGAAATTAAATTGAGCATGAACCTGTTATCAAATCTTTATAAGTGAATGACTTCACCATATGCAGCCGCTGCCGCTTCCATAATTGCTTCACTCATGGTTGGATGCGGATGCACACTCTTGATAATTTCATGTCCTGTTGTTTCCAATTTACGGGCAACCACTACCTCGGCGATCATTTCAGTTACATTGGCACCAATCATATGCGCTCCGAGGAACTCTCCATATTTGGCATCAAAGATTACTTTCACAAATCCTTCCTTGGCACCAGCCGCACTTGCTTTACCTGAAGCGGAAAATGGAAACTTACCTATCTTCAGCTGGTAACCGGCCTGCTTTGCAGTTTTTTCCGTAAGTCCGACAGAGGCAATTTCCGGTGAACAATAAGTGCACCCAGGCAAATTGTTATAGTCCAGGGCTTCGGGGTTTTTGCCTGCAATTTTTTCAACACATATGATCCCTTCCGCGCTGGCTACATGTGCCAGGGCAGGGCCCTTAACGATATCCCCTATAGCGTAATATCCGCGAACATTAGTTTGATAAAAATCGTCTACCACCACTCTTCCCTTTTCAGTCTTAATGCCCGTTGCTTCCAGGCCGATATTTTCAATATTCGTGGCCACACCTGCGGCTGAGAGTACAATATCGCAATCAACGATTTGCATTCCCTGCGCGGTCTTAATCGTTACTTTACATGCGGTGCCTGACGTATCCACTTTTTCCACTGCGGAACCAGTCAGTACAGCGATGCCTTGCTTCTTATAACTTTTCTCCAATTCCTTGGATATTTCTTCATCTTCCACCGGCACTATGGCAGGCATGAATTCCACCAGTGTAACCTTGGTACCCATTGCATTATAGAAATAGGCAAACTCGCAGCCGATAGCGCCTGCACCCACTATCACCATGCTTTTTGGCAGTTGCGGAAGCACCATCGCTTCACGATAGCCGATAATCTTTTTGCCATCTTGTTTCAAGGCCGGTAATTCTTTCGATCTGCTGCCGGTTGCCACAATTATGTGACTGGCAGCGTATTCTGTAACCTTACCTGATGCATCCAGCACTGCCACCTTGTTTCCCGGTTTCAGGCTCGCAGTACCCATAATTACTTCAATCTTATTTTTTTTCATGAGAAACTGAACACCGCGGCTCATTCCATTCGCCACATCGCGGCTTCGCTTCACAATTGAATTGAAGTCCGCCGATGTTTCACCAACAGTAATTCCATAATCTTTTGCATGCCTTAAATAGTCAAAAACGTTAGCGCTTTTTAATAGTGCTTTCGTGGGAATGCAACCCCAGTTAAGGCAGATTCCGCCCAATGATTCCTTTTCAATAATAGCTGTTTTCAGACCCAATTGTGCTGCTCTGATAGCAGCAACATAACCACCGGGGCCACTTCCTATCACTATTAAATCGTAATTCATGTAATAAATTGATTAATGATGATTAATAAACGGGCGCAAGATAAGAAAAGTGCAGTGGTTTATAGGATAGCAGCCTGGAATGATCAGAGTAACATGCAAGGATTACTATGGGGTTTGCTTTCACTATTTGCAAGAAGGCTACTCGCGGATTATTCAATGGGAAAACAACATTTTACCGCAACGTAGTATTGTTATGGATTTGACTGCTTTTTTCAAATGAAGATAAGGCTATTTAACCGTAAGCTGTTCTATTTCGGGAAACTAAAAGTTACTGCTTTGCGCTGCAAAATGCGGCTTCAGTTCATAAACATTTTTCAGCAATGAAAAACCCGCTCAGATTAGGCGGGTTGCACTGTATTGCATTTATCGAGGTCTCATCGCAGATCCACCACTTCGATTCCAGGATACTTTTTTGAATCGAAGGTGAAGAAAGTCTCAGTCAATTCTACATCCGGAGTTAGCTTTTTGATTTCGTAAGTATATCTGTTCCCGTTTTTATCAAACACGATGGCACTTTGAATTGTCTTCGCAGATTTATCAATAGCCAGCCGTATCTTAAAAAAGGGTTTGTTTTTGTCATTTGGAGTCAGGTCGATGATCTGCAAGGTCTTTCCGGCTATGGTTTTTTCTTCGGTGAAGGCGTACAAGAAATTTTTTTCATAGATCGTAAATATTTCTGTTGGTGAGATGCTGTTATCATCCTTTTCAAAAGTGTTGATCTGTACTTCATTTACATCTTTCAGGTAGGTCCAAACGGTGCTGTTGTCAGAAATAATCTCCTGATTGCTGAGAATGAGTTTGTACTTATTGGCTTTGAGATACAGTGTTCCGTATTGTTGATCCGTTGCACTGCTATTGGCTGTTTCCATTTTAATAATGAAATCAGCCTGCACCGATTTATATCCTTTGTACTTTGCGCTAACGCCATTGAGTATCTGCTCTGCTTTAAGATCCTTTTGTTGCGCGGAAGCCGAAAGCAGGCTGAGGACACCGAAAAGTAAGATGCAGATAAACTTTTTCATATCAGGAAAATTTAATGGATAGTCCTTCATCCGTAACACAGAAGCAGCGTGATTTTCGAGGCAAAGGTCTAATAAATTCCGCTTTTTTCCCGGAGGTGAGCCAAAAACTGTTCCAGTTCAAGTTCATCCTTGATCAAGACATCACGTGCTTTACTGCCTTGATTTGGACCTACAATACCTGTGGATTCGAGTTGATCCATTAACCGTCCTGCACGATTGTAACCAAGTTTAAGACGACGTTGCAGCAGCGAGGTAGAGCCTTGCTGATATTGCACTATGAGGCTGGCAGCTTCTTCATATAGTTCATCGCGTTCATTCGGATCAAGAAAGTCTCCACCTTCTCCTTCTTCATCTTTTACTTCCGGCAACAGGTGCGCTTCAGGGTAACCCTTTTGTGCAGCGATGAAATCACATACTTTCTCGACTTCAGGCGTGTCTACAAATCCGCATTGTAAACGAATAGTTTCCCCACCGATAGAGAGCAGCAGATCGCCGCGACCGATTAGCTGGTCGGCGCCTCCATGATCAAGGATCGTCCGCGAATCCACCTTGGAGGTTACCTTAAATGCAATCCGGGCGGGAAAGTTGGCTTTTATGGTGCCTGTGATAATATTGACCGAAGGCCGTTGCGTTGCTATGATGAGGTGAATACCAATAGCACGTGCGAGTTGGGCAAGCCGGGCAATGGGTGTTTCAATTTCCTTCCCGGCAGTCATGATGAGGTCGGCAAATTCATCAATTACCAGAATGATATAAGGCAGGAAACGATGCCCTTTGGTAGGTAGTAACTTGCGGTTCAGAAATTTCTCATTGTACTCTTTGATGTTTCTGCACTGCGCATTCTTCAGCAGATCATAGCGGAGATCCATCTCCACGGTTAAGGCTTTCAGTGTGTTCACCACTTTCTTGGTATCCACTATTATCGGATCCGCTTCACCCGGCAATTTGGCGAGGAAATGTTTTTCTATATTAGTATAAAGAGAAAGCTCAACCTTTTTGGGATCGATTAGTACAAACTTAATTTGAGAAGGATGTTTTTTATACAGTAAAGACACCAGTATGGAGTTGACGCCTACCGATTTCCCCTGTCCGGTAGCACCGGCCATCAGCATATGCGGCATGCGCGCCAGGTCTGCGATGAATATTTCGTTTGAAATCGTTTTCCCCAGAGCAATCGGCAGGTCCATGGCCGCATTTTGAAATTTTTCAGAGGCAAGCATGGAACGCATCGATACGGTTTCTTTATGCATATTCGGCACTTCAATACCAATGGTGCCTTTACCGGGAATGGGTGCGATAATGCGAATGCCCAGTGCCGAAAGTGATAAGGCGATGTCGTCTTCCAGGTTTTTTATTTTAGAAATACGGACGCCCGGAGCAGGCACTATTTCATAGAGCGTAACAGTGGGGCCGACGGTAGCTTTGATATTCTGAATCTCAATACCATAGTTCTGCAGTGTTTTGACGATCTGATCTTTGTTTCGCATCAGTTCGTCTGAATCGATGCGGATTTTCTCAGAGCCATAATTTTCAAGCAGATCCAATGTCGGATACTGATATTTGGGAAGGTCAATAGTAGGGTCATAGTTTTCGCGAACGGCAGTTTCAGCATCCACCAGTTCCTCTTCTTTTATTGCAACAATATCAAGTGCTATATCTGATTCATTCCTTGGTGGAAGACTGCTGATTGGGGCAACCGTTTCCTCTTCAATGATTTTTGCAGCATTATCAACCTCTTCCTGTTGCTCATCAATCGTTTCCACCACCAGCGAACCAACAGTAATTTTATTTCCCGGATACACTTCTTTCAATTCCATTTCAACAGGTTCCGGCTTAGGTGTCTTTAGCATATTCGCAACCGGAGTATTATCGCCCATTTCCGGCATATCGGTAGTTGCATCCGCTGCATCATTTTCGATAGCGCTTAATCGAGAAGGGGTAGCCGGCTTGAATGGATTTATGTGATGAAAACTATAATTGAAAACAATTACCAGGTAAGCGAGTATGGCAAAAAGCAGTAATGCGCCTGTTCCGATACTTCCTAAAAAGCCTACAAGCCAGTCATTCAGCATATTTCCCATGGCACCACCAAATGGAAAGCCATTTTTGGAAAAAAAGAAACTCAGTGTGGTAGGCAGGAGGATCAATGCAAAGAGCCCAACCTTCAGCAATTTAGGAACAGCGAATACCCTGATTCTGAACAAAAAATTGATACCGGCAACAAAAAGAATAACAACAAAAAGAAAGGAGGTGAGTCCAAAGGCCTTATACATGAAAAAATGTGACACAAAGGCGCCGAGCCGTCCGAGGTAGTTTTCTACTTCAAAAGTGCCCGTAAAAAAGTTGCGCCACGAGAATCGAAATATTTTATCCTGATCAGTTTGCCAGGTAAAGAGATAGGAGACGAGTGCAACAAAGAGGTAAAGTGAAGAAAGCAGCATAACGAGGCCTGCCAGTTTAGGCAATCGTTCATCATTACGCAATGAAGTGAGCCAGCTTTCTGATGGCTTCTTTTTTTTCTTTTCGCGCGGTTTCTCTGCAACTGCTTTGGATTCAGCTGTCTTCTCTTCTTTAGTTTCTTTCAACTTCTCTTTTTCCGCCTTTAATTTATTGGTCGTTTCGGCCATACGATTCCCTCTAATAATGGTTGGGTAAAGTTAGTTGTTACATAGGCCGCACTGTTGTTACCGCTTAAAAGTTTTCAACACGAAAATGGTTAAACGTCTATCTTTGCGGGCGTATTTTACAAACGTAGAAAATACACCTATAACCTAAGCACGCAGAATACCAGCAGCGATCTGTAACCATCCAAAAATATTGTCTTATGAGCACCGGATTCTTTAAAGTACCAGCACCTGTGAATGAACCGAACCTGATGTATGCACCTGGTTCAGCGGAACGCGCAGCATTGAAAGCAGCTATCAGTCGTTTCAAGTCTGAAACGGCTGACCTTCCTATGTTTATTGATGGCAAAGAAATTAGGACGGGTAAAAAGATAGAGATGCATCCTCCACATGAGCATCATCATGTACTCGGTCATTATCATGCGGGCAGTTCCGAACATGTGACGATGGCTATTGATGCCGCCTTGAAGGCAAAAAAGAACTGGGAGAATATGCCTTGGGAGCACAGGGCCGCTATTTTTCTGAAGGCTGCCGACCTTTTAGCCGGAACGTATCGCGCGCGGATCAATGCCGCTACGATGCTCTGTCAGTCGAAGAATGCATTTCAGGCAGAGATTGATGCTGCTTGTGAACTGATCGATTTTTTAAGATTTAATGTTCAGTTTGCGACGGAGATTTACAGCCAGCAACCGGTTTCATCGAAAGGAATCTGGAACAGGATGGAGCAGCGTGCCCTGGAAGGATTTGTCTTCGCTATTACTCCTTTCAACTTTACGGCGATTGCCGGAAACCTGCCAACCAGTGCCGCCATGATGGGCAATACGGTCGTCTGGAAGCCTTCCAACACACAAATATTTTCGGCATGGGTGATCATGGATGTGCTGAGGGCTGCAGGATTGCCTGATGGAGTGATCAATCTTATTTATACGCCCGGCGCAGAGACGGGAAAGATCGTATTCTCGCATCCTGACTTTGCGGGCATTCATTTTACCGGATCCACGGAAGTGTTTCAAGGATTCTGGAAAACGATTGGCAACCATATTGCCTCTTATAAAACTTATCCGCGCATTGTTGGTGAAACCGGCGGAAAGGATTTTGTGCTTGCACATGCATCGGCGGATGTACAAGCGGTGGTTACCGCCTTATCCAGAGGGGCGTTTGAATACCAGGGACAAAAGTGCTCTGCCGCATCCCGTGCCTACATACCTTCCAATCTCTGGAAACAGGTGAGGGAAGGACTGGTTGCCGATACGAATTCGTTCCGTATAGGCACAACTGAGGATTTTACCAATTTTATTAATGCGGTGATTGACGAAAAATCATTCGATCAGTTGGCGGGTTATATTGATCAGGCAAAGCGTGATGCAGGCGTGGAAATTATTGCAGGTGGCGGTTATGACAAACGGGAAGGATATTTCATTCAGCCCACGGTTATCAGGGCAGATGATCCTAAGTATACAACGATGTGCACGGAGTTATTTGGTCCTGTACTTTCAATTTATGTGTATGATGAAAACAAATTTGAAGAAACCCTGGACCTGGTGGACAGTACATCGGCTTATGCGTTGACAGGTTGCGTTTTTTCTCAGGACAGGAATATCATCAACCATGTTTCAAGACGGCTGGTAAATGCCGCCGGTAATTTTTATATCAATGATAAACCAACAGGTGCTGTCGTTGCCCAGCAACCATTTGGCGGAGCCAGGGCCTCCGGAACGAATGATAAAGCAGGATCGATGATAAACCTGCTTCGCTGGGTTTCACCAAGATCTATCAAGGAAACCTTTGTTCCGCCAACAGATTACAGGTATCCATTTATGCAGGAATCATAAGGAAGCCTGCAGCAGATTTTCAGCGGATCATCATTTCCAGATTTAATAAAGAAACAATACGATCTGAAAAGTATCTTACTGTGCTCCATTACATCTGTTGCGGCACATCAATGCCCAACAGTTTCATGCCCATTTTAATTACGGCAGCAGTTTTGGCTGATAGTTGCAAACGGAACGTTCGCTGATCAACGTTTTCCGCATTTAATATCTGCAGTGATGCGTAAAAGTGGTTGTATTCTTTAGCAAGATGGTATAGGTAGTTAGCCACAGTGGAAGGTTCATATTTCGATGCAGCTTCCACTATGATAGCAGGATAATCCATCAACAACATGACGAGTTTACGCTCGTCACTTTCCAGCGATTCGATGGTTGCCAGCCCTTCCACTGTCATATCTCTTTCAGCGGCTTTTCTGATAACTGAACATATTCTGGCATGTGTGTATTGAATAAAAGGCCCGGTAAATCCATGGAAGTCTATGGACTCTTCCGGATTGAAAATCATTTTCTTCTTCGGATCCACTTTCAGGATAAAAAATTTTAACGCCCCAATTCCCAACTGATGGAAGAGTGTTCGCTGCTGCTCTTCTGTGAAATGTTCGATTTTACCTACTTCCTTTGTTTTTCGCGCGGCTGTGATATCCATTTCGTCGAGTAAGTCATCCGCATCCACTACTGTTCCCTCCCGGGTTTTCATTCTACCACTGGGCAGATCGACCAATCCATAGGAGAGGTGGTGTATTCCTTGAGCATAAGGTCTTCCCAGTTTGCTGCATACAAGTTTCAATACTTTGAAATGATAATCCTGTTCATTGGCAACAGTGTATATCATTGAGTCGGGAGCGTAATCTTTATAGCGGAGGTCAGCCGTTCCAAGATCTTGCGTAATATAAACAGAGGTGCCATCAGCGCGCAGCAGCACCTTTTGATCGAGTCCATCAGCAGAAAGATCAACCCAAACGGAGCCGTCCGGCTTTTTAAAGAAAACATTTTTAGCCAGCCCTTCCGCCACAATGCTTTTGCCGAGCATATACGTATCTGATTCCATATATGCCTTGTCAAAATCATTTCCGATTTTCCGGTAGGTTTCCTCAAAGCCCTGGTAAACCCATTGATTCAGTGTTTGCCAGAGGTTTCGCACTTCGAGGTCACCCTGTTCCCATTGGAGCAGCATGGCTGATATTGCCTGGTTGAGCGGTGCTTGTTTTTTTGCAACCTCTTCATCCAGTCCCTGTGCAATGAGCTCCTTTACCTGGTGACGCAACTCCTGCTCGAAGCGGACATAGTATTCACCTACGAGGTGATCACCTTTTATGCCGGTGCTTTCAGGTGTTTCATGATGTCCGTATTGCTGATAGGCAAGCATCGATTTGCAGATGTGAACGCCGCGATCGTTGTAGATGTTGACCTTAATCACTTCATTGCCCGCAGCTTTCAGTATGGCTGCCATAGAATCACCAATGAATATATTTCTCAGGTGGCCCAGGTGTAGTGGTTTATTGGTGTTAGGACCACAGTATTCAATCATGACCTTCTTTCCGGTGGAAGGAATTGTACCGAAGCCGGCAGTATTAACCTGTTCATTAAAAACAGCCATCCAATAAGTGTCTTTCAATCTTAAATTCAGGAACCCTTTCACCACTTCATAAGACTCCAGGACCGGCAATACAGCAATCAGCTGTTCGCCGATTTCGGTGGCAGTCTGATCAGGTGTTTTTTTGGAAAATTTTGTGAATGCGAATGCGACGATAGTGAAATCGAACGGGAAATCCTTTGGCGGGATATTGATCTGAACCTGATCAGGCAATACCTGCTGCCCGTAAAGGCTGGTAATTATCCGGACAGTTTTTTCTTGAAGCAGCGATTGCATGAGTTGGTTAGCAGGTGTTTAATTCTTAGGGCAAGTTACTGAGTAGTTTGACGGTTCAACCTGGAAAATGTGTTCAAAATGCAAATTCGGAACACCTTGTTTTTCGGGTCATTAATCATAGAGTAACTGGTTGGTTACTTTCAGCAGTATCTCAAATGCATTTTCAGCCATCAGGTTTTCTTTGTCGAGGGTGGGGTTGATTTCCGTGATCTCGAAACAACATACTTTAGGACTTTGCATGAGGCGCTGTAAAAGAGAGGCGGCTTGTTTTTCCGTAATACCATTTGGAGCTGGAGTGCCCGTTCCGCGCGATATCGTAGGGTCCATGCTGTCAACATCAAAACTCACATAGATGTAGTCGCATGGTTCCACGGCAGTCAGTATTTCCCGGGCAATCTTGTCAATGCCTAAGTTGTTGATCTCCTCGGTGGAAAACATCTTCACCTTGTTTTGCCGGATAAGGTAATCTTCCTGTGGTTCGGTATCGCGCACGCCCACAAAGACGAGATTTTCATAGCGGATTTTTGGTGAAATGCCATTCATGTTTTTGCATTCTTCCCAAAACTCGCGGGTATTTTCATCCGGTGTGTTGGAGCCCTGCGACATATTGTCTTCCGCCAGCGACATCGCCAGCGGCATGCCGTGCATATTACCCGAAGGTGTCGTGTAAGGAGAATGCAGATCGGCATGTGCATCAATCCAAATGACGCCGATACGTGCATCCGGATAAGCAGCCTTAACGCCGGCAATCGTGCCGGCGGCGGATGAGTGATCGCCTGCTATCACAATCGGGAAATGTTCTTCCTTTAAAGTCTTTTCCACGGTTTCACTCACCCGGCGGCACACTGTGAGCACACCTTTGCCACGCCGGGCATGTGGAGAACGGGCTGGTTCGAGCAACATGCCGTTTTCATCCGCAATCTCCGTTTCCGGAAACTGTTTAAAGAAAGTGCTGCCAAAATCAAGTGCAGCGATTTTTATTGCATCAAATCCCAGGCTTGCACCTCGTGTTCCTGCACCGATCTCCGATTTGACTGCGATAATTTTGATATTTTTCATGAGGCAAAAATAATCACAAAATCGGGAGTTGAGATGGATATGCTATTGTGGGATGCATGTTATGCAGCTATGTTTTATCCGCGGAATCGTTAGAAGTTGATGGATTAGTTTCCTGCTGCTGCTGTCAGCTGTTCGGATGAGTTACGCAATGAAGAACCGCCCATTTTATTTTGTTATCGGCGGTAAAAAAATAATTTCAGAAATATAAAAATCATGTAGTTTCGCACGTCAAAAAAATAACGCCTCTCATTGTCAGCAACAGGAAATGACCAACACCTATAAGGATCTCGTACGACAGACATTTGATTTCCCGCAAGACGGTTTTGAAGTGATAGAGAATGAGCTGTACTTTAACGGTGTTTCGGTGATGGAAATCATTCAGAAGTACGGGACACCTTTGAAACTGATTTATCTCCCGAAAATCAGTGCGCAGATCAACAAGGCAAAAGCGCTTTTCAAAAAAGCGTTTAAAGAACATAAATACGGAGGCAAGTACTATTATTGCTACTGTACCAAGAGTTCGCATTTTAAGCACATTTTGGAGGAAGTGCTTAAGAACGATGTGCATATTGAAACCTCGTATGCCTATGACATTAATATTATCCGGAAGTTGTATGAGAAGAAGTTATTCGACAAAAACAAATTCATTCTCTGCAATGGTTTTAAAACACGCACTTACACCACCAAAATTGCGGCGCTGATCAATGATGGTTTCACCAATGTGATTCCCATACTTGATAATAAATCGGAAATTGAAGCCTATCAGCGAACGGTAAAAGGCACCTGCAACATCGGCATCCGCATTGCGGCGGAGGAAGAACCGACCTTTGAGTTTTACACTTCGAGGCTGGGCATTCGGTGGCGTGACATCCTGGAATTTTATGTGCAGAAGATCCATAATAACAAGAAGTTTAATTTGAAGATGCTGCACTTCTTCATCAATACCGGTATCCGTGACAATGCATATTACTGGAGTGAATTGAATAAAGCACTGAATGTTTACTGCCAACTGCGGAAGATTTGCCCGACGTTGGATTCCATCAATATCGGCGGTGGTTTCCCGATTAAAAATTCGCTCGGCTTCGACTATGATTATGAATATATGATCCGGGAAATTGTGCTGCAGATCAAGACTGCCTGCAAAAAAAATAAAATTCCTGTGCCGAATATTTTTACGGAATTCGGAAGTTTTACCGTAGGAGAGTCCGGCGCCAATCTTTATAAAGTAATTGCGCAGAAGCAACAGAATGATGCAGAGTTATGGTACATGGTGGACAGTTCTTTTATTACCACCCTGCCAGATACCTGGGGTATAGGTCAGCGCTTCCTGATGCTCCCGATCAATAATTGGGAAAAGGATTACCAAAAAGTGAACCTTGGCGGACTTACGTGCGACAGTCAGGATTATTACAACTCAGAAGTGCACATCAACCAGGTATTCCTTCCCAAGAACAGCAATGGCGAACCGTTGTATATCGGATTCTTTCATACAGGCGCTTACCAGGATCAGCTTTCAGGGTATGGTGGCATCAAGCACTGCCTGATACCATCCCCGAAGGTGGTATTGATCTCCAAGGATAAAAAGGGAAACATCACAGACCGTTTGTTTGCCAAGCAACAGACTTCAGCCAGCATGCTGAAAATACTGGGCTATAAATAATACGCACTAAGTAGTTACAATTCAGATAGCTGATGAGGTACAAAAGTTTCAGCATCATTCATCATGATTGACACTGCGGGTTTTGATTCACCATTAGGGCGATTGCTGCTGGAAGCGGACGATGTGGCTATTACGAAAGTGGAGTTTAAGGAGGATTTAACAGTGACTACTGCACCTGCCTCTCGTGTTTTGCAACAATGTATAACAGAACTCAATGAATATTTTAATGGTAAACGTAAGGTGTTTTCTGTTCCCGTACATGCCATTGGTACTGACTTCCAGCAAATGGTCTGGGCGCAACTGCTGACTATTCCGTTTTCAAAAACGATATCATATGCTGACCTGGCCAAGCAGTTGGGAGATCCCAAGGTTATCCGCGCAGCAGGCACCGCCAATAGCAAGAATCCGGTTGCGATTATTATCCCCTGTCACCGTGTGATTGGAAGCGATGGTTCACTCACCGGTTATGCCGGTGGACTTTGGCGAAAGAAATGGCTGCTTGATTTTGAAAGCAAATGGCACCAGGGAGAACTGTTTTAGACTGGGTTTCCCTGTATAAATTTCCGGATGTAATTCTTATGGCAGGAAACTTCAGGCATACCGACACTTCTTATTGAAAAGTATTGATAAGTGACTGAAGCAATCAGCCCGCATTTTTCAATAGAAAAATACTGCCTGACTACGGCTGGTCGCTGTTAAGGGATTGCTGATTATTTTCAAAAAAATCTTCCACCAGCCATGTGCGCTGCTACAACGTGCTCGCACCGTCATTGTCAGGAAGAGCAAAATGCGGAATTAGTCGCATTGATGGTTGTTAAAGACGAGGTTTTATTTTAGTCAATAATTGACAATGCCTCTCAATTTAAGTGTTCAGGTGTTTATGAACACGGGAACAACGTTGAAGGAATATTGTGCCGGAGGAGAGATTCGAACTCTCATGCCCTTGCGAGCGCTGCGCCCTGAACACAGTGTGTCTACCAATTCCACCACTTCGGCCTGAAGAGTTGCAAAGGTAACGGGAATTTACAAAAATGAAAGATGCTCACCGAAATTTCAACCCGGATTTTTCTGTGGAAAAATCCCGCTTCGCTGCGACTAAGAACTGCTAAGGGTTTGCTCAATTTGTCAAGAAAAGAAAATGTTTCACAAACCCTAAGCAGTTCTACGTCGGTTTTAAACCCGTTGCCGCTTTGAACTGCAAAATGTGGGTTCAATCCATATCTGGCAACCTGACTTGGCAGCGCAGCAGGATTTCTCCAGTAAGTCATGGTTAAGAAATGGTTCAATGCTACTTTGTAGACGGTCGAAGATTTTGCTGATTTGGCAGCCTTCATTAATATATCGGGAAAATTATGCTTTCAACCGTGATGATTATACGGATACGTTGAAGTCTCGCAATGCCTGGTTCAGCGAAGTCTTTAAATCGGTGCTGGCCTTTCGCTGGCCGATGATGAGAGCAGCGCTGACATTGTATTCACCGGCAGGAAATTTTTTGACATAACTACCCGGAATTACTACGCTTCTTGCCGGAACTCTGCCTTTGTATTCTACCGGTTCAGCGCCCGTCACATCAATGATTTTAGTGCTGGCGGTCAATACCACATTGGCACCGAGCACTGCTTCCTGTTCCACGATTACACCTTCCACCACAATGCACCTTGATCCGACGAAGCAATTATCTTCTATAATAACAGGATTTGCCTGCACAGGTTCAAGCACACCGCCAATACCGACACCGCCGCTCAGGTGCACATTTTTTCCGATCTGCGCGCAGGAACCAACAGTAGCCCATGTATCAACCAAAGTGCCGTCATCTACGTAAGCTCCAATGTTTACATACGAAGGAAGCAGTATCACATTCTTACCAAGGAAAGAGCCAAACCTGGCAACTCCATGTGGAACCACCCGAACACCGAGTGTTTTGTAGTTATTTTTCAAGGGAATTTTATCGTAAAACACCATCGGTCCTGCTGTCATTTCCTCCATCGGGCGGATGGCGAAATACAGCAAGATGGCCTTCTTAATCCATTCATGGGTAACCCAGTCATTTCCTGTTTTCTCTGCCACCCGGATTTTGCCCTGATCAAGAAGTTCAATCACATCAGCCACAGATTGCTTCACCCTTTCCTCCTGCAGCAAAGCACGATTGCCCCAGGCATCTTCTATCAGCATTCTTAATGGTTCCATTCAGCTGCTTTTTTGACAATGTAAACCGGATTTTTTCAATAAAGAAAATCCCACTTCGCAATTTATTGTCTGTGCTATTTCGTGGTTAGTCCCGTTGCTGTTTTCGAAGGCATCATGCGGATTCAACCCATCACAGTTTTGCAAAACGAAGTGTGGAATCATCAGTCGGTATAATTACTCCGGCAAACACATTGTGGTGTCATCATTACCGTTCCATTCCTTTTTTCCTAAAAGATGCATTGAAAAAAAATGACCTGGCTGAAACGCATTATATCGACAACACAGTGGCGAGTTTCATCAGGAACGGACTGATCTCGAGGTTGTGTTTGGTTGCTTTGGTAAAAGGAGTGTAGGTGACACTGTGATGCATCACACCGACCATTAAATTTTTCTTGCCATCCAGCAAGGCTTCCACAGCCGAAAGGCCAAGGCGGCTTGCCAACACACGATCCTGGCAGGTTGGGTTACCGCCGCGTTGCATATGGCCGATGACAGAAACCCGTGTATCATACTGGTTAAATTTCTCTTTCACTTTTTTGGCGACTTCAAAGGCGCCGCCTTCTTCTTCACCTTCCGCCACCACCACGATGCCTGAAGATTTCTTACGTTGCCATCCGCGTTCCAGTTTGGCAATGAGTTGATCTATGGAGAGCGGGCTTTCAGGGATGAGAATTGCTTCGGCTCCTGTTGCTATGCCACTGCGCATAGCGATAAATCCTGCATCACGTCCCATCACCTCCACAAAGAACAAGCGGTTGTGGGAATCGGCTGTGTCTCGAATTTTATCAATCGCTTCCATGGCTGTATTGATAGCCGTGTCATAGCCTATGGTGTTATCTGTTCCATAAAGATCATTGTCGATGGTGCAGGGCAGCCCGATAAAAGGCACATCATAATGACTATTGAATTCAAGAGCGCCGCGGAAGGTTCCATCGCCACCCAAGGCTACGATGGCATCAATACCATGTTTCCTGATATTTTCATAAGCCGCTGCCATTCCTTCCTCCGTCATAAAGCGCTTGCTGCGGGCTGTTTTCAGGATGGTGCCTCCACGATGTATGATATTGCTGACGGACCTGGATTGCATTTCAAATATTTCTCCGTCAATGAATCCTTCATAGCCCCGCATGATACCGTAAACTTTCACGCCGTTATATACTGCCGTGCGAACCACCGCCCGGATGGCGGCATTCATGCCTGGCGCGTCACCGCCAGAAGTGAAAATTCCGATTGATTTGATATTTGATTTCATCTCCAATGTTTTTGCGGTGCGAAAATAGGAAATAGGAAGTATGTAGAATAAAAATGGTTGCCGGAGCGAATGTTAATCCCGCATTTTGCTGTTTTATGGCGAAGGTTGGAAATAATTATCTGGTAGAGAGCCTGCATTGAATTGTTGAACGGCATGATTATAAAGATGATTGAATATACCGAGTCATGAAATCAAGAGGGCAGGGACTGATGTTATCGCGGCAGGCTGTAATGATATCTGGTGCGTACCAGATCAGGCGACTGATATTCAATCACCATTTCTTTTTCATTCATGCTTTTGATTGTATAGTTGATTGTTTTTTTTGTTTTCAGGTCAAATAAGGATAGCACACCTGTTTTCTCATTGAATGTCCAGTTGCCGTTTGCTTTCTTTTCAGCTTTTTCCATATCAAAGGTTCCGTCTGTTTTGATTTCGATGAAATCATTCTTGGCGGTACTATCTGGTGGTCTGACAACACCAAACTCTTCTACACCGACAAAAACCCACCTCCTTGAAAGTTGCTCCTTTGTTATCTGAGAAAAAGAATAGCTGTGAAACAATATGATCATCACCAATGAAACGGCACCTGGCAAAAAGAATTTCTTATAAAGCATAGCGAAGAATTTGAAGCGGCAAGATAAGGATAGGCCGAATTCGCTGTTAGCGAAGCGGGCTGATCGTGATGGCAATCTGCTTAGCCTCTCTCCGGTTACAAACAGGGTATTGGCCTCCATAAACTAACCGGCCTGATCACTTTCATTTTTCAGCTTCTTCGATTCCCTGATGAAGCGGATAATGATAGGTCCGGTGAAAATGATCACCATGCCAATGATAATGTACTCCAGGTTTTCTCTTACAAAGGGCTGCGTTCCTAACAAATAACCGGCGGTCACGAGTGGAATCACCCAGACGATTGCACCAATGACGGAAAACAGGAAAAATTTTCTGAAATCAACTCGAATAACACCCGATAAGATGGGTGCAAAAGTGCGGATGACAGGCAGGAACCGGCCAAGTATGAGCGCTGTGGCGCCGTACTTCTGATAAAAAGTATCAGCCATGGTGAGGTATTCATGTTTAAAAAAGATGGATTCCTTTCTTTTAAAGAGGAGAGGGCCTGCCTGTCGCCCAAACCAGTAACCGACTATATTTCCAAGCGTGGCAGCTACAATCATGGTTAATGATACCACGCAGATATTGCGATGCAAGTCACCCGTGGAAGTCAGCACACCCGCAGTAAAAACCAATGAATCACCGGGAAAAAAGAAGCAGAAGAAAATACCGGTCTCCGCAAACACCATAAAAAAAAGCAAGACAAGTCCCCCGTAAAGGATCAGCGTCTCGGGGTTGAAGATGGATCCCGGATCTTTAAGAATTTCTCTGAAAAAACTTATGACATCTAAGAATATCATTCCGTTGACAAAGTAGATAAATATTATTCGGAATAACTGCCACAGCAAAAAAATTATCTGTGTGGCCGGTTATTTTTGTATCCGCCCCGGATTTGCAAAATGAAAACCTCATTGCTTTTCGGTATGGACTGATATAGGGCTACTAATTGATTTAGAAAACAAAACGATTCACCATCCTTACACTTTTCTCTATAAACTATCAGATTCTTTCTGTATTGAACGCTACAACGCAGGTTTATCTGTTGATATTTCAAAATTCCGCTTGCTTAAATAATTCCTACTTTGGTTCACATAAATATTGAACGGATGAATTTGGATCTGATAGATTGGGGGATCATCGCGGTATATTTTATAGTGACCGCCTATATTGGACTCCGGTTTTCAAGACAGGCCGGCAAAGACACGGCCGGATTCTTTCTCGGAGGCAGAAACCTGCCCTGGTACCTTGCGGGTACTTCCATGGTGGCTACCACCTTTGCAGCGGATACACCCCTTGCGGTTACAGAACTGGTTTCAAAAAATGGTATTGCCGGTAACTGGCTATGGTGGAGTTTTCTCTTTGGCGGCATGCTGACCGTGTTCTTCTTTTCGCGGCTTTGGCGGCGAGCCAATATCATGACGGAAGTAGAGCTCATTGAGTTGCGATACAGCGGTAAGCCGGCTGCATTTCTTAGAGGATTTAAAGGCGTGTACCTCGGACTGTTTATGAATACGCTTGTGATTGGATGGGTGAACCTGGCAATGATTTCTATCCTGAAAGTGTTTTTTGGAATCAGCGCACAGGAGGCATTACTGTATGCTGCATTGATGATGGTATTAACGGCGATTTATTCTTCCATCAGTGGCTTGCTTGGTGTTGCTGTAACGGATGCTTTTCAGTTTGTGGTTGCCATGACAGGGTGTATCGTATTGGCTGTTTTGGTATTACACAGTGACCGTATCGGAGGAATTGCCGGATTGAAGGAACAACTCCCGGGTTGGTCACTTGACTTCTTTCCGGAGGTGAAAGGACATTCTTATACCGGCAATGTAGCGACCACTCTTACGATTAGCATCGGTGCATTCCTGGCATATGTCGGTGTGCAGTGGTGGGCAAGCTGGTATCCTGGTGCCGAGCCAGGTGGTGGCGGATACATCGCGCAGCGGATGATGAGCACGAAAAATGAAAAACATTCCATTTATGCCACTTTGTTTTTTCAGATAGCGCATTATTGTATAAGGCCCTGGCCCTGGATCATTGTCGGATTATGCTCTATGGTATTGTACCCGGAACTGGCCATGGAAGACAAGAAGGAAGGATTTGTAATGGCTATGAAGGACTTTCTGCCAGCAGGCATGAAGGGTTTTTTGCTGGTAGCTTTTTTTGCCGCATATATGAGTACGCTTTCTACGCAGCTTAACTGGGGCGCCAGCTATTTACTGAATGATGTTTACAAACGATTTATCAGGCAGCCATCCTTTTTCAACGATGAAAAAAAGGGTGAACAACATTATGTGTCAGTGAGCCGTGTCATTACCATACTCCTCATGATTGTTTCATTGGCTGTTACTACGCAGATGCAGACCATTTCCGGTGTGTGGACTTTCCTGATTGAATGTGGCGCAGGATTAGGGCTTGTACTCATTCTTCGCTGGTACTGGTGGCGCATCAATGCCTGGAGCGAGATCACGGCTACTATTGCGCCTTTTGCAGGATATGCTTTTTCAAGATATGTGATACACTGGGAATTTCCGGACAGCTTCTTTTTAACGGTGGGATTTACCACCGTGAGTTGGCTGCTTGCAACCTATATTACGCCGCCGGTTGAAGCCAGTAAGCTTCAGGCATTTTACCGGCGCATTCACCCGGCTGGATGGTGGGAGCCCGTGCGCGCAGCCGCCGGCATGGAAAAATCAACACAGCAAATCGGTAAACTGATCGTCTGCTGGCTCAGTGCGGTGGCGATGACCTATTCCATCTTGTTCCTTACCGGTTCTCTTATATTCCAGGAATGGGTTAATGCTGCCAGCTATGCGGGCATTGCAGCCGGCAGCTGGATAGTGCTTCGGTCCTTTATTGCCCGCACAAAAATTTTCATGGATTGATGCTTTGGTAATTTGAATTTTCCGCTGATGAAGAAGCTGTTACCGTTTCTGTTACTCATAGTCCTGCAGCGGAACTGTGCCCTGGCACAGAGTGCCTTCGTTCCGCTGCATGATGACTCGTACCATTACCTTCAGCGTCTTGAAATAAAATCAGGCAGGGTTTCAGATGCCTTGCATTTTTCCGCACTACCGCTGCAAAGACGGGACATCGCTGCTTTCATGGATACTATGCAGAAGATGGCAGTAAGCCATTCCACGGTTGACAACCAATCCATAGACTACTTGCGCACAGACAATGATGAATGGTCGGATTATGAAGGTGCGATAAGCAGGAAGGCTTTACTGAAATATCTCTATCGCGACAAAGCAAGCCTGTATCAACACCGCGATCATAATTTTATGGTGAAGCTGAATCCAGTGCTTGATTTGCAGCTTGGAACAGAAACAGGTTCCGGTCAGTCAATTTATACGAACACACGCGGTCTGGAACTGAGGGGCTGGATAGCCAAAAAGGTAGGTTATTATTTTTTGCTCAATGAAAACCAGGCTCGTTTTCCCCTTTATGTCAGGGAGAGAATTGATTCTTTCGGCGCTGTTCCGGGAGAAGGATATTACAAGCCGTTCAAAGAGGAAGGCGTGGATTTTTTTTCGGCCAAAGGATACTTCGATTTCACGGCAGCAAAGTTTATCACCATACAGTTTGGCAACGATAAAAATTATTTGGGTAACGGTATCCGCTCACTCGCTTTATCGGATTTCTCGGAAGACTACCTCTTCCTGAAATTACAGACGCATGTGTGGAAGATCAGCTACCAGAATTTGTTTGTTGATATGACCGCTGATTTTTTGCGAGGTGGTGATCAGCTGCTGCCGAAAAAATATGGTGCCATGCATCACCTCAGCCTGAACGCCACCCGGTTTTTGAATTTAGGCGTCTGGGAAAGCGTGGTATTCCACCGCAACGATGGCTACGAGTTGCAATATCTGAACCCAATCATATTTTACCGGTCGGTGGAGCAATTGCTTGGCAGTCCGGACAACACCATGCTGGGTATTGATGCACGGGTTAATTTCCTGCGCCATTTTTCCGGCTACGGGCAATGGATGATTGATGATTTCAACATACAAACATCAAAAGGTGAAAAGGGATATTGGGGCAATAAAACCGGATTTCAACTGGGTGTAAAATATATTGATGCTCTTGGGTTGGAGAATCTTGATCTGCAACTCGAATGGAACCACATCAGGCCTTATGTATATACGCATAATGATACGGTGGCTAATTATTCAAACTATAATCAGGCGCTGGCGCATCCGCTCGGAGCCAATCTGAACGAGTGGATCGGTGTTGTCCGCTATCAGCCCATCTTCCCGTTGACTATCCAATGGACCATGACCGTCTCACAAGCGGGCAGAGATACATCGGGCAGTAACTGGGGAGCCGATATTTTTATTCCTACAACAGAAGCAAATATTCAGGTGGTGTATGGAAACAAGACGGGGCAGGGAGTAGGTTCCAACTTATGGAACAGTGAGCTCAGCGCCTGCTATATGATCAGGCATAATATTTTTATTGATGCAACATTTGTATATCGAAAAACAGTATCTGATGTTGCTTCGTTTGCCTCTGCTTCCAGCATATTTCAAATTGGCGTAAGGATGAATACTGCTAAACGAAAGTTCCAGTTTTGATGTGAATTTTTCTTTAGACATATTCCGGATCAAAGCAGGCTTGTTATACTTATCTTTCTTCAATAGCACTACTGTCTTTAATATCTCTTTCGGTTGTTGAATCGGCTGCTGAGTGACTGTCAGCGCCACCGGTTTTTTTATCGAGGTTATCTTTAAGGCTTACCAGGAAGGACCGTATCTTCTTCAGGGATTCAATCATGGCAACCCGTTCCGTTAACTGATCCGGATTCTGCATCAGTTTTTTTCTGGCACCTTCAATCGTATATCCTTTCTCTTTGAGGAGGTGATAAATAATTTTAAGGTTTTCAATGTCCTGTTTGGTGAAGAATCGGTCACCTTTCCTGTTCTTTTTAGGCCGGAGGATTTCAAATTCCTGCTCCCAGAATCGAATGTTGGATATTGAAAGGTTGAATTGCCGGGCTACTTCACCGATTGAATAATAATATTTATCCGGTTCAACTTCGTCTGACATGAAACAGTTAATTGAATGGATAAATTTACACGTTAGAATTGAAAAGCGGAAGGAATGTTTAAGGCAGCACTGAATTCTACTGGTATTCTCCTAAGGTGGTTTGAATAGGGCAGTCAGTAGATTATTACTTTCTTTGACATAGTATGCCCGCTGTCTTTCAACGTAATCAGATAACAGCCCATTGACAGCGAAGCAGGCACCTTCCACTCTATCAAATTGCCGCCTGCCGGAAGGTCACTTTCATAAATTATAAGCAGTGATTTTCCTGACATATCCAGCAATTCTATTCTTTCCTTCGAATTATTCCGTAGTTGTGACTTCACTGTTAAGCTACTACCATGTGATACGGGATTGGGAGATATCGAAATACTGTTTTCTTCGACCGGAGTGCTGTTGACAGCAGTATTGCAATCCGTTTGTAATTGTTCATCCATCCATTCGACGCGCGCTGTAATCCAGTTCTTTAACGTGTCAATCTCTTCCGAATAAGTAGCAGGATAGTAAGCATTGGGCCAGACATATATTCCGAGAATCGGATACTTCACGAATTGACGTTCCTTCGCACTGTCTAATAACAGCGCGAAGGAATCAACCAGCTGGTGCAAGTGGTTCAATTCAAAAACCGAAGACCTCAGATCCTGCCACCTGCATCGCAAATGATTATAATAGACGGAATCTTCCAGCAACCTTTGCCACCAAAATGGATTCAGCCCGCCATCATAATTGAAAGGGCAGGGAAAATCCCATTGCCATCCTACCGTATAGGCGCCATTGTAGTAATCTGCATTGCCAAAAGCAAGATTGAAATCCCATATCGGGCCCATGGTCATCTTTCCATTCTTGCTTGCTTTGTCTTTGTAGAAAAAACTGCTCCAGCGATAACCATCTACATTCTTGCTGATCTCATTCAGCAATGCGAAATCGATGAAAGATGATTCATCGGCAAACATTCTGAAACCGGTTTGCGGATCGGCAAAAGACGGAGACATCAAAGCATCTTCAAACGAATCTGTATAGGCCTGTATGTAGCTTTTTTGCTCGGCGGTGATCTGGCCGGCTGCGGATCATGGTACTGAATAAAAATTCGTTTGCCAGACATTGGGATCTGAACAGGGAGGATAGGAAGAAAGTGAAGCCATCTACCTGCTCACCATCGAACTTGTCGATTTTCAGGATATATCCACCGGTCAGTTCATCGCCCGCAATATCCTCTTTCTTCAATTCAGCAATATTTACGCGGGCGGAATCCTGTTTAATTTTTTCATCCAGCACATATACACCCTGGTAATCGTTGTTTATTATCACCTCACAAAATCTTGTACGGGATGCATAACGGCCGAGCTCATTAGACAAGCGATATATGAGAGCATTGCGTATCATCGATTTGTCGTTGTAAGGAGCATACAGTATCCAGTCATTTTCCGCTGGCATTCCCAGCAATGAAGTATTAAGATTGCCACCTGTATCATTCTGTGTTTCGAAAGAATATGAAGGCTGCGGAAAGGTGATGGAACTGCTTCCTCTTTTCTCAATAGAAATGGAACCGAAGAAATCGTTAGGCACGTCACCGGGATGATTGGAAACACCGGCACCATTATCAATAATTCCCATGGAGGCATTGATGCGTGTAAGATCAGAGATCAACTGACCGTTGGTATTGATGATGATGAGTGGCAGGTCGGAGGAAACCAACTGCACCGAAGGGCCCGGAGCATCCGTACCAAAAGTGACCGACCAGTTGTGAAGGATGCCAAAATCGGCATATGGATATTCATCTACAATCAGCAATTGCCAGGTTCCATTGGGATCCTGTGAATTGTTGAATGTTCCAAGATTTCCTTCCGGCTTGAATATTCCGGTGAAAGGGGCACCGCTTTGCGTGATGCTGACGGTGGCATCCATCTGAAAGCAAGTATGCTGATAGTCATCACCATCTCCACCATTGTGCGAGGTGAGTTCCACCAGGGTATTATCAGGTGACTTCAGAAAGATCACAAGATCATCATCCCAGGTATGGCTTGCATTGATGCAGACGGAAACAATGCCAAAAGCAGTGTCAATAGATTCCGGGAAGACACCGGTTACCTGCAGATTATAAGTGTTCAGCAGACCGTCGTCGGTGATTGGTCCCGATTCGCCTTCAAAAGTTTGTGACCATGCCAAAGAGACAGTCAGACAAAAAAGTACCAAGAGACTTGCTGCAAAAAAATTAAGCTTCATCACGGTAGACATAAACAACATTTAACAATTTGTAAAATTAACCATCGCGCGATCAGCAGCTCCATAATGCCTGGTACTATCGGGCAGGCAAATACTTTTTTGCATTCACCGAATCTCCCATGAAATAATAAGTAGCGCCGATATTATACCGTGCGTTTTCATTTTCCGGATTAACAGCTAATGCTTTTTCAAATGCTTTCAATGCCTCCGGGTAATTTTTCAGCGCACCATAACTATTTCCCATATTCACCCACACGATATCCGATTGTGGATTGATGGTTACTGCCTTGTTGTAATAGTCAATGGCCATTTTGAAATCGCCCATTTCTGCATACGTATTGCCCATGTTATATGGTGGAAATTCATCTTCCGGATTAAGCTGCATCGCTTTGTTGAGCATGGCAATGGATTGCGCGTAGTTGCCCATTCGTGCATAAAACAAGCCCATGTTGTTGTAGGGATCAGATGATAAGGAATCCAGCTGAATTGCTTTGTTGAACATTTCAAATGACTCTTTATACTGTTTGTTTTCACCATAGGCAACTCCCGCCGCCACATAAAAGTGCTCATCTTTTTTGGTCATGTTATCACCGGCGGTTTCAAAGCACTGAATAGCTTTTTGATAATCTTCGAGTTCTTTGTAACCCATGCCCAGGTTAAACCAGGCTTCACCGTAATCCGGTAATATCCTGACGGCTTCTGTTAACTGCCGGACACCTTCGGTAAGAAATTGCTGTTTCCGATTAGCATTTTTTTCAACCAACCCTTTTTCTATCACCAATATGCTTCCGTAAGCATAGCGGATTCGGGCACTGTTGGGATGGGTTTGCGAATCAATTTTGGTGAGCGTAATGTTGTCTTGCCAGTCATTATTGCGAGCAATCGTTTTTGAAGCATACAAAACAAGTATTATCGAAACAATGGCAAACAGGCCTTTATTGGCAGCGAGCATTTCCCCAAAACTTCGGTAACCCTGGGGATTATTGCCGCTTTTAAAAAGCAATGACAGCAGCCAAGTAAGACCGATACAAAATCCAAGCGCCGGCATATACAGAAACCTTTCCGCCAGCGTAGCTTCTATCAGGAACAATAGGTTGGATGTTAAGGAAAGTGTGGCGGCGAAAAAGAAAATGGCCAGCGACATTGGGTTCTTGGTCTTCCAACCGCGTATAGCTACAACAGCCAGTGTAATGATGATGGCCAGTGTCAGTAAAACCTGTGGTGCAGACAGCGGTAATAGTGGGATGGTGTTGTAGGAATAATCGAAACAAAGCTGAACCGGCAATAACAGCAACAGCATGTATCTGCCTATGATGTAAATGGCTGTAGCGAACCGTGTCAGTGTATCATCACCGGCAGCAGCCAGGCTGTTGTTGATGAGCTGAATTTCATTAAAGCCCGTAAGGCCATTTAAGACCGATACCCTGATGGCAAGGTAAACAAGCAGCGCAACTGCAAATGGAAGCGTACTCATGATGATTTTGCGGGTATTTGCTGTTGAAAAAAAGTAAACTGCCATTGGCGCCAGGGCCACCATCGTCACGGCTGTTTCTTTTGAAAGCATTGCCAGCAGGATAGTGCACCCGGCAACCGCCTGCAGCCATGCTTTGTTACTGCGTGCATATTTAACGGCGGCCCAGAGCGAAATGATGGAGAAGAGGAAACAGAGAATCTCATCACAGCTTTTAATATTGGCAACCACTTCCGTATGTATAGGATGGCCAATAAAAAGAAGGGTGACAATGAACGGGACAATAATGTTTGTTTTTTCGAAAAAAAATAAAAGTATGCTTAACAATGTTATGGCGGTGATCACATATAGCAACACATTGACCCAATGAAAAAAGTGAGGATTGGCGGGAGACAACTGCCATTCAACGGCAAACAATGCAGTAGATAGTGGACGATACAAACCTTCCGCCCGTTCCCAAAAGCCAGCGCGATAAGCAGTGGTGAATATATCCGGAAGTGCAGCGACACCTTCTTTCGTGAATTTGTTTTTTCCAATCACCGTTTCGTCATCCAGTACAAAATCGTGCTGCAGCGTATTGGCATACAGCAGAAATGCCAATACGCCGGTAACGATCATCAACCATTTTTTTATGGATGGTTGAGTTTGTCGTGTATCTGCAGATGCCGGTTTGTTGGCTGCCGCAACCTGTCTTTTTTCTTTTTTCACTTTGGCAAAATAGGGAATCCTGGCAGAAATTGATGGAAGGGCCAATCACCCTTCGAACGCCTGAAAGCGATACTCGAAAGGCTTTGCTTTTCCTGATTACTATCCCGGAACCCTCGTTGATGAAATGCTCAAGTCTTTTATACGGAACAACAATTTCGTAATATCACCGCACCAAAAATAACTGCATGACACCTGCACAGATTGCCTTTGACCGGTTGCTGACTATCATGAATGAGTTGCGTGAGCAGTGCCCGTGGGATAAAAAGCAAACGCTCGCATCGTTGCGGCTGTTGACCATTGAAGAAACTTATGAGCTGGCGGATGCGATTGACGAACAGGACATGAAAATGCTGAAGGAGGAAATCGGTGATGTGCTGCTGCATATGGTGTTTTATGCAAAGATTGCGGAAGAGAAGGCGGCGTTTGATATAGCTGATGTCATCAACACGCTCTGCGATAAACTGATAAGGCGACATCCTCACATTTATGGTGATCCTGAGAATGGCGGCAAGTTAGTGAAGGTGGATTCCGAACTGGATGTGAAACATAACTGGGAGCAGATCAAGATGAAGGAGCGGAAAAAATCGGTGCTGGAAGGGGTACCACATTCATTGCCTGCCATCGTAAAAGCCTTTCGTATCCAGGATAAGGCAAAGCAAGTTGGTTTTGAATGGGAGAATAAGGCTGATGTATGGAAAAAAGTGGAAGAAGAGCTGGATGAGTTCCGGCAATATGCCACACTTGATGAGCAGTCGGCGGAGGAAAAGGAGCTTATGCAGCAGGAGTTCGGCGATGTCCTTTTTTCCTTAGTAAACTTCTCCCGTTTCCTGGAAATTGATCCGGAAGCGGCACTGGAAAAAACCAATAAAAAATTTATTGCACGTTTCCGGATGATGGAAGACCTTGCGCTTCAGCAAAAGCGAGCCCTGAAGGAAATGACACTGTCCGAAATGGACGCTTTATGGAATAAGGCGAAGGAAGTTTTTCGTTGAAACCCTAATTAGTAATTAATAGACCTATCTGTACATCGAGATTGTATTGGCACATCCGGCCTTATTGCCTGTGTCTTAATTCCTCCAGTCAATTGGTGACCTTCCTTCTGTGGTCAGCAGCGCATTAGTTTTTGAGAAATGCCTGCATCCAAAAAAATTAGCTGCCGAAAAAGGAGATGGATGCGCTGCTTTGAGTATATGATGTCTGGATGTATCAATCAATGCTTGTTTTTCCTGCGCGAATTTTCCCCATAGCAGAAATACCACGCCAGCGCTTTTTGCGGAAATAGTTCGTATCACGGCATCTGTAAAAGTTTCCCAGCCTTTGCCATGGTGAGAAGCCGGCTGATTCGCCCTGACAGTTAGCAATGCATTCAATAACAGTACGCCTTGTTGCGCCCATTTAGTCAGGTTGCCCGACTGCGGGATGGGAATGTCCAGATCGTTTTTTAACTCTTTGAAAATATTTACTAAAGAAGGCGGCGGCGTAATGCCGTCTGCAACTGAAAAGCAGAGCCCGTGAGCCTGACCTTTACCATGATAGGGATCCTGTCCGATGATGACGACCTTCACGCTGGGGAATGGAGTGAGGTTAAAGGCGTTGAATATCTGTGGTCCGGGCGGGTAGATAACTTGACCTTCGGATTTTTCCTGCTTCAAAAAAGCTCGCAAAGCATGGAAGTAAGGTTGTTGAAATTGATCTTCCAGCAATGCTTTCCAGCTTTCTTCCATTTTTACGTCCACCGTACTCATTGATCATCCATGATTTTACAATTCAAAGCAATCTGACTGAGAATGCCACAACTTTGAGTTTGAATGTAGAACGCTGTTCAGCTCCGATCAGGTTGTCAGTAATGTTACGCTGAGCGGAGCTAAAACATGACTCATCTGGCGATTCAGAAATTTGCCGAATCCTCTTCTGTTTGCAAAAGTAAGGTTCACTTTTGTTTTTCTTTATCTTTGCCGCCTGGTTAATGGATAGATATTCAATTTCTAACGGCACGCAACAGTGGTTTTCAATTGATCAGTGCATCTTGTCATTCAAATGGTCTCGTAGCTCAGGGGATAGAGCAACAGCCTTCTAAGCTGTGGGTCGTTGGTTCGATTCCAACCGAGATCACCGCAGGTTTTCTGTTTAGAACCCATTCGTATGGGCAGCACTTCGGCCTGCCACACCCATGACACTTACCATATTGTTCTTTCACCGCGGGGAGCTGATCGTGTTAACTGTAATTTACGTGCCGGCCCTTGATAATGCAAAGCGGGAGGGAATCTGGGATACATCTTGCAACCGCGTAGCGCTTTCCTGGCGTCTCTTCAAAGAGTTTCAGCATGAGCGGGATCCTGCCAAGAGAAGGAAGTTGCTCGAATCCATTCGAGCTGAAACGAAAGAGGGGATGAAAGAAATTGCTTAGCTATAGCACTCCGAGAAAAGATGATTAGTAACACCAATAGCCTGACTGTCGTTGGCGTCCCTTCCATAAGGAAAACAGAAACATAGGACCACGGCAAGGCGATTTTTCAATTACAGGCTCAATATTCTATCAAGCCTGTTTTGAAGCGCCTTACCCAAAGAGGTATCGCCAAATGATGGAAGAAGAAAAAATGCCTGCTCTACCTTTAATGTATCCACTGACGCAATGATCCGGTAAAAATTGCGCGCCATGGCAGGCAGATCATGCAATGACCCGATTGACAGAAGCTGAATATTTTTTGAAGTCAGCACGGGAAACGTACTGCGGGTTATACTTTGCATGTCTTCGAGCGTGAGGAAGACAGCGCTCCCGGGATGGTTGATTATGTCTGCCATGTTTTTCAGCGCAGTTACAGGTGTTGCAGGCGCATAATGCCGATATTTTGCACCTGGAATAGCTTTGGTTTCGTTTTCTCCTGATCTCACGCTTATTCCTGGTAATACCGACTGTATTTCTGTTTCACCTATGGTTCCTGGCCGCAGGATAATGACTACCTCCATTCTTCTTGCATCTATAATGGTAGATTCCAGTCCCACGGTACAGGCGCCGCCATCAACAATGCCGGCTATCTTTCCACCAAGGTCTTCTTCCACCATGTCGGCCGTTGTTGGTGAAATGCTGCCTGAGGTATTCGCACTGGGTGCAGCCAGCGGTGCATCAATTTTTCTTAGGATAGAAAGAAAGAACGGATGATCCGGAATGCGCGCAATTACCTGCCTGCTTCCGGCGGTGGCAAACAGCAGCGGTGAATCATCCCGAAGGTCAAGCATATAACTTAAAGGGCCGGGAGAGAAATGATTCAGCAGCAGTAGCGTATTTGCAGAAATAGCTTTAACAAACCTCGCCAACTGCTCAATGCTGTGAAAATGACAGATCAATGGATTATCTGCCGGACGGTTTTTCACTTCAAAAATTTTAGCAATGGCTTCCGGGTTGGTGGCAAGGGCGGCAAGGCCATAAACGGTTTCTGTAGGAACCGCAACGGTATCTCCCAGCATTAGAATTTTAACGGCTTCTTCCTCCGTGATCAGCATTCAGGGTAAAAGTTGAATTGAATCGAAGAAACGGTTCCTGTATTCCTTGTTTAGTTTCTTCCTGTAAGTATAAAGCATGACATAGACGATATTGTTTTTTTCAAAACACTGCACGTCACAACTTCTTCCGTCGGTTGTCTTAAGTTCAAACTGCTGTTGGTTGTTGTGCCCGTAATCCGGAATTGATTTGTCGTGATACACTTTCATTTTAAAATGAAATTGCAAAACACGGTCCAGCACACTATCCTGCATGCCATTGGTAACATATAAGTCGTAACTGTGTTTTTCCATGGTATAGGTGGAAGAAAGGCTGGAGTAGTGCCATGCCTGTTGTGTTCCGGCTTCTTCCCTGCTTACCTGTGGCATAGCTGGGAAATCAGCGACGAATTTATTTGGCAGTGATGTTTTACGGTACCAGCCATTCGGCAAATAACTGCCGTAGCTTGGAATCATTGGCAGCACCAGGTATCCTTTGTCGCGCAACAGGTTCACCAGCCCCTCCGCATCACCAAGGTGTCCTGCGCCAACAGCAATAAAGGTGGATTGTTTTTTTATCATCGTGTCAATCCTGTCCGCCATGCGGTGATTGCGGATAGTGATGAGCCCATCGTATAAACTGTCAGGCAGCGAATAGTCATTTTCGAAAGCCATCATCCGCACAAGGTCGTTATCGAGATAATAACGCACCATCTCATTATAACTATTCGATTCTTTGCCGGAACGCCTGACGGTTTCCATCAGCAGCATGGCCTGATCGTGGTAACTTAATACATCAAATACATGCAATTGTTCGGCGATGGTTTCCAGCCCCTGTACTTTTTTTTGCTGATCCATGGCAAGATGCTGGAAATATTCATCCAGGAAATACGCATTGTCATTATTAGCCGAATCAGCAGCTGAATAAGCAAACTGAGAGAGGATAGCTGCCGTATAAACCGGTTTCAGCCGCTCATAATTCCTGATACTCTCACCGGTGCGTGCCCGGCAATACTGATCGGCAGAGTCGTATTGCGCCGTGCTCAGCAGCTTATCAAGTGAATAGCTTGTATCCATGAACAATCCCTGCCTGATGTTGAAACGGGAGTCGTCATCAATCACAATTTCCATAGCGAACGCATCGCACGATTCAAAAGCAGACATCACAGAATCGGCCAGCCGGAATACTCTTGCATCCCTGGTATGCATGGTGCCATAGAGATAGGAAGGGGCAACGAGCCCGTTTCCGGAAATCTTCCACAAAAGAGAATTGCCCTGCGCTGCGACAGGTAAAGAATTGTAAAGGAGGAAGAAAGAGAAAAGAAAAGCAACGGGTTTCATCGATAGCTGCAAGATAATACAAGAGCAGGAAACCCGGATTTTCCTATAGAAAAACCACGCTTCGTTACGACATAGCATTGCTAAGGGGTTGCTCATTTTTACAGGAAAAGAAAATCTTTCGCCAATACAAAGTGAGTCTGCTTGAAGCAGAAGCCAATTATTGTTCATCCTGCAACAAGCTGGATTAAGCTGTTGCATTTCCTTGCCGTAAATAGGCATCTAAGACAGGGTTCACCTTCCTGAACCAAAGCGGAGGGATCATGGCGTAATAGAAGGAGCCGAAATATCCGGTTGGCAAAACCGGACTTTCTTCGTAGTGAAGCAGCTTATAATAAGGCTTTGAGGCTGTGATATGATGATCTGAATGGCGCGACAATTCAATCAGGGCGAAGCGGCTGACAGGCAGATCGCATTGCCAGCTGTGTCTCGCATTAACTCTTTCACCTTGTGCGCGGCGAAGGCCATAGTGCTCTATGTAATTTACATATTCGAGCAGGAAAAAGGCAATGAAACTCTGGTGCAGGTAAGCATACAATCCATCGGTGCCAACCCAGAATAGAACGGTTGCGCAAAGCAGAAGTTGAAGGAACACCAACTGCAGAACCAGGTTGTGCATGCTGAAAGCGGGCTGATTAATTTTTTGCAATCGTTCAGCCTCGAGCTGAAAAGCACTGCGCAGTTGAGCAGGCACCGTGCGGATGAAGAACCGATAGAAGGATTCGCCATACAGGGCGGAGGCCGGGTCGCGGGGTGTTCCCACATAGCGATGGTGGCCGCGGATGTGTTCGATATAAAAATGGCTGTAATTCACCAGCAATAAATTCCAGATGCCACCCATTCGCGCAAACCATTGTTTGCGGTGGATGAGTTCGTGCGCGCTGTTGATACCTTCAATTCCGCCGCTGATACCGGTGGCAAGTGAGGCTATCCAGATAAATTTCCCGGCGATGATGCCTGTGTAAATGCCATATAGCAGGGTGAAAATGCTGAGAGTATGAAAAAGGATATGTGAGCCCAATACAATGTTGGGAACAGTTCCGTCATCAATATCATTGGATGCGTTAACAGGTTTGGTCAGGTACTCAATACCAATCAGCAGGAGCATGGTATAAACAATGTTACCCGCCGACCACCAGCCGCCTATTAAGTTACCGGCAATGGTAACCGCACCGGGCGTGAGGCTGAGAAAATAACGAATGGAATGTTGAGCGGAACGGGTTTTCATCAGGAATCAAATCTACTGATAAACCTTTTCGATGCAAAAAGTCTTACGCACATAACAAGAGTTGCCATACCCGTATTTTGCAGCCATGATCATACCAGGTGATAGCGAAATGCCGAATAATTCTGCAGGTATAAAAATCAATTATCGTTTTTGAAAACCATTTTTAGAAATTATATTTACACGAAACGGTCCCACATGAGCAAAAAAGTTATTCTGTGTTGCATGGTAGTTTTATTTTCAATGGCTGCGGCGTACCCGCAGGCATGCATTCCTGCCTGGTCGCAGCCTGGTTCGGGGATTTATCCGGATACAACTACCAACATGCCGGCAGGACCAACCAATGTACCATATGACTTTACCGTGCAGTTTAAAGTGCCGTTGAAGGATTCATCGATTATCGCCTCAGGCATTGATGTGAACAGAGTGGAACTAACCGGTATAACTGGACTGGATGGCATACCGGCATCGGTAGCATTTCACTACAATTGTAATCCGACAAACTGCACGTTTAAAGCGGATTCAGTGGGTTGTGTGCGCATACAGGGTACTCCTACTACGGAAGGTGTTTACCCTTTAACCATAACGGCAAAAGTGTTTATTACTCCCTATACATTTGCTTCGGTAGATTTTTCCGGATACGCAATCACCATCAGCAATACGATTGGCTTACCGGGATTACAAACAGGGCGGTTTGATGTAAGTCAGAATCAGCCGAACCCGGCAAGTGATAAAACACAGGTGTTTGTGAATCTGCTGCACGGCGGAACATTTGAAGTGAAATTGTCTAACGTGATTGGTAATGTTGTGTATAAAACTTCGATGATGGGTCATGCCGGTGTGAATACCGTATCGCTCGATCTTGCCAGGCTGAAGCCAGGTGTTTATTTTTATACGATCAGTGATGATAAAAATGCCATCACGATG